>DAOTWI010000556.1:0-3503 GCA_034436075.1 Roseiflexus sp. | reverse complement strand
CAGTTCTTGGTTCTCAGTTCTTGGTTCTCAGTTCTTGGTTCTCAGTTCTTGGTTCTCAGTTCTTGGTTCTATGACAACACCAGATCTTTCCCAACTCACCCACAGTGGTTTGGCAGACCGGCTCGGCATTCAGATCGTGGAACTGACGCCGCAGCGGGTGACTGCCACCATGCCGGTGACGCCGGATCACCATCAACCGCTCGGTTATCTCCACGGCGGCGCGTCGGTCGCGCTCGCCGAGACGGTCGCCAGCATCGGCGCGTTCTTCAACTGCCCGCCAGGAAAGGCGACGTTCGGACTGGAGATCAACGCCAATCACATCCGCCCGAAACGCGACGGCGTGGTGACAGCGATTGGCGCGCCGCTGCACATTGGCAAATCGACGCAGGTATGGGAGGTGCGTATCGTCGATGAGCAGGAACGCCTGATCTGCATCTCGCGCTGCACAATTGCGGTCGTCGATCTGGCACAGGCGATGGAACGGTGATCGGTGGCATGAGAGCCGTTATTCAGCGTGTCAGCGAAGCCTCGGTCACGGTTGAGGGCCGGGTGGTCGGCGCTATCGGGCAAGGGCTGCTGATCCTGCTTGGCGTCGGCGTAGGCGACAGCGAGGCGGAAGCGAAACTGTTGGCGGAAAAGAGCGCCAATCTGCGAATCTTCGCTGATGACGAAGGGCGTTTCAATCGTTCGCTGCTTGACACCGGCGGCGAGGCGCTGGTCGTTTCGCAATTTACGCTCTATGCCGACACCCGGCGCGGACGCCGCCCCAGTTTTTCCGACGCTGCGCCGCCGGAGATCGCTGCGCCGCTCGTCGACGCCTTTGCAAACGAACTCCGTCGCCTGGGCATTGTCGTCAGCACCGGGCAGTTCGGCGCAATGATGCAGGTCGCGCTGGTGAACGACGGTCCGGTGACCATTCTGCTCGATAGCGGCACGTTCCGTGAACCGCGCAACCGGCATTCGCCATGAACCAATCCCCACATGACGAACCGCTTGAGCAACTCGCGCATGCCATTGCGCAACGCGGGTTGGCGACGCCTGCCCGTATGCTGCTCGATGTGTTGGCGCCGCTCGGATTCCTCGCCAGCCAGATGACCCTCTTTGCCCGCCCTTTCGTTCCCGGAGATCGCTGGACGCGCTACGTCGATGCCCTGTCGGACGCGCGCGGGTGGGAGCAGTTGCGCAATATCCTGAACCGTGACTGTTGACAAACGATCTGATTTGAATTACACTCAAAGCCAGCACAGCGCGCGACTGTGTAAAGAATTGTGCGGAGGCGGTTCGTGGATCTCCCCCTGCAGACGCTTGCCCTGCTACTGATCGTTTTCATTGTCATTCTTCTGACCCTCCTCTCCCATGCACGTGCGCTCGACCGGCGGCGCACCTTCAGTCGCCGTCCACTGCCAGCGTTCGACGCACTGTGGCGCGGATTGGGGAGCGGCGCCGAAACGGGCCGCGCCCTGCACCTTTCGCCAGGCGGCGGCGTCATTGGCGCACGCGCGACAACAGCGGAAACGATTGCAGGGTTGCTTGCCGCAGAGCGCACCGCAACCGAGGCTGCACTCAATGGAATCCCGGTTATCGCCAGTTCTGGCGATGCCGTGGCGCATCTCGCGCTGCGCGGCACACTGCGCCAGGCGTATCAGCGCGCCGGGCTTGGGCAGGATTATGATGCCGGCAACGTGCAGTTGCTGGCGCAGCAAGACCCGATGGCGTATGCGTCGGGCGTTGGAACACTGTATGGACGGCAGCGCTTCGAAGCGAGCCAATTGATCGGCAGTTTTGGCTACGAGGCGCTGCTGGCGACAGAGGCGGGGGCGCAATCTGGCATACCGCAGGTCGCTGGCGCCACCACATCAACTGCGCTTCCGCTCATCTACCTGACGGCTGATGGCACGCTGATCGGCGAGGAGATCTACGTCGCCGAAGCCTATCTCGCGCGCGCGCCCGAAGCGCAGGGGCGCCTGCTGACGCACGATGCGCTGCGCACGGTCGCCATCGTCACTATCATTGTACTGGCGCTCTGGCAGGCGTTGGTCGGCTTGTAATGCGGGTTTGATCGATGACCTTTCTACGCGATCCAAAACGTCTGATCGCCACCCTGATCGCCGGAGTGGCCGGTTTGCTGGTGTTGATCGACTTCACCAGACCTTTGCCGGTCATCAGTTCTCTTGCGCAGATCACGCTCGATTGGGTGGCGTTGATTGCTGCACTCGCGCTGGTCATCGGGTTGGTGAATGTGACCGGCAACCACATTCGTCGTGTGGCGCGACGCGACGCCGACTGGGGGTACAGCCTGATATTGCTTGCGGCAATGGCGATTGTCATCTTCGCCGGCACGCTCTTTCCCCTGCAAAACCCGGATGGCAGTCTGACCATTCCGTCGAGCCTGATTGAGCAACCGGTGCGACTGGTGTTCAGCGCGGTCTATACGCCGCTCGCCAGTTCGTTGCTCGCGTTGCTGACATTCTTCAGCCTGAGCGCAGCACTGCGCGCCGTCCGTCGCCGTACAGCGGATGCGCTGGTCATCGTTGCGGTGGCGCTGGCGGCGTTGCTTGCCGCCTCGTTGCCGCAACTGGAGCGTGCGCCGGTGGTTGCCGACGGGCTGCGCTGGTTTTCAGATTATGTCGTGCTCGCCGGTGCGCGCGGCTTGTTAATTGGCGCCGCCATTGGCGCGCTGGTCGCAGGGGTGCGGGTCTTGCTGGGGTTCGATCAACCGTACCTTGATCGATGAGAGGACGGACGCGCGCTCATCGGCGATGACCACGATTATGGCGGTTCATCGTTGCAACACGGGTTGGCGTCCAGGGAGCAGGTGTTGAGCCGTTCACATCGCAATCCACATGTGCCGCCATGGCTCCAGAATGTGCCGCTGCCTCCGAATCCGCTGGCGCCGGAACAGGATGCAGGTGGTGCGCCGTTGTTCTCCGGCTTGCCGGAGTGGCTGCGCGATGAAGACGAGACGGATCAGGCGCCCACGCCTTCGTGGTTGCGTCCAGCGCCAGACGCTCCCGGCAGTGAGGCTTCGGCGCCCGCCTGGGCGTCTGTGCCCGATCAAACTCCAACAGCGCCTTTCGATGCTGCTGAGTCGCCTGAGGAGTCGCCGCCCTCCTGGCTCCAATCGCTGCGCGAATCCATCGTGCTGCCGGAAACGACAGAGACTGAAGAAGGATCGCCAGCGCCAGAGCCGTTCGCCTTCTCTGAAACCGAATCACAGCCCGGATTGCCTGCTGACAGGGACGAGACGGAAGCGCCGCCGTGGCTGGTCGATGAAAGCCTCGAACAACTCGCCGGCACGTCGCCTGCCTGGCGCGCCGACGAGGATTCTGGCAGTGGAACCCCTCCCTGGTCTGCGGGCGCTGCCGATGAGACGAGTGAAGCGGTTGATTTGCCAGCATGGCTGCGTGAACTGCCGGTCGCTGATGGCACGTCGCAGGCGCCGCCTGCTTCCGAGACGCGCGGCGAAGACCTGCCCGACTGGCTGCGCGACATCGCTGCCGCCC
>DAOTWI010000555.1:0-1715 GCA_034436075.1 Roseiflexus sp. | reverse complement strand
TGGATGCGCCCTTCGCCGCCACGCCGTGGATCGACCAGGCGCACCAGGCGAAGGGCGCGCTCGATGCCAGGCGCCGTCGCCGCCAGATGCTCCAACTGGCGCAGCGCCGCAAAACCGGGGGCGAGATCGCGCGTCTCCGCCGCAACCACAAAGACATCTTCCACTGTCCGCAGGTTCAGCAGATCGCGCGGATCACCGGCGTAAGCGAAGCGCGCCATGCCGTTCTTGTCGGCAACCGCCCGCAGATCGATGACCTGGGCGCCATCGAGACGCGCGGTGATCTCGGTCGCGGCAATCGCCTCGAAACCGGGTTGCGTCTGGGTAATGTACACATGCTGGACGGGAGGCATATCAGCCTGCTTTCGCCATTTCAATCGTTGCAGCACGCACCGGATTCACCACAAAAAGCAGCGCCCCGATCAGGCGAACGCCAGCAAGGATCAACACCAGCGCCTGCGCGCCGACCAGGTCGATGAGTGGCGCACAGGCAAGCGTGGCGACAAAGAAACCAACATTCATCACTGTGACGAACACCCCTATGTAGAACGCGCGTCGTTCTGGCGGGCACACTTCCAGCAGAATATTGAAATGGCTGATGTCCACCCCCGGACTGACTGCGCCAAACAGCAGCGCAAACAGCAGAATGAGCGTCAGATCGGGCACGGCGCCGATGAGCAAGTAGTACAGCGCGCTTGCTGCGGTTGCACGCAGCAAGACCCACGAATAGCCGCGTTGTTCGATCAGGCGGGGCCACACCAGGTTACCGATGATCTGCCCGCCGCTGATGAGCGCCAGCCACACGCCAAGCCAGCCATCGCTCGCGCCAAGTTCGCGCACGAAATAGATTGGTTGCAGCGGCGTGCCCATCCAGAAGGCGATATTGAACACCAGCGTATTGATCGTGATATTCGCAAACGGGCGTTGCTGCGACAGAAGCGCCCGAAATTCAGCGAAGGTCAGACGACGCCTCGGCGCACGCTCGACTACCGGCGATGGCGGGATGGTCAGGCGCGCCACATACACGGTGCTCAACAGGCTCGCAACGACTGCCAGTGCAAACATCAACTGATAATTGAACGGAAAAGGCGCGGCGTCGAGCCAGCGCCCCATCAGGAACGTTACCGCCATAACCGTGATGCCCATCGTCATGTTGCGCGCCGAGAAGAGGCGCGCCCGCTGCGCCAGTGGCACAACATCGCCGAGCATCGGCAACCATCCGGCATTGAACAGCGCAACCGGGACGTTGATCACCAGGAGAAGCGCCACCATCGCCTCAGCGCGGTACGCTGGAAGAAAGGGAATGAAGATCAACCCGATGTGCCCCAGGCGTAGTGCCAGCAGGCTGCCAATGATCCAGGGACGGCGATTGCCGATTCGTTCGAGAAACATGGCGAAAGGGATCGACGTCAGCGCGTTGACCAGCGCCGCCGCCGAGGTCAGCAGGCTGACCATCAGGTTCGACCCGCCCAGGCGGATCAGGAACGCCGCTGCGAATGAGTAGCAGGCAATCGCGATGGAAGCCCAGAAGAGTTCGATGACCAGCAGGTGAAGGTTGCGGTTCGTCGTTTGCCGATCCACAATGGTATGCTCCCGTGCACAGGCGCGTCGGTGCTTGACCAGAAATGTAATGCCGCAGAGTATATCAGATGACCGCCGCCTGCACCAGACTGTGGGGTGAAGGGGGTGTGACAGGCGCTGACCGTCACCCCCGCCCA
>DAOTWI010000554.1:0-1934 GCA_034436075.1 Roseiflexus sp. | reverse complement strand
CACCTGTGTGGACGCCTGGCGCGCACGCGCCCCGAGGCGCGGTTTCAACCGCCAGCCAGGGTATGCCGATTTTAATCATTAGCCCGCAGCAAGGATTTACCCGCCCGACGCCAGTCGCTCCCGCCAATACGCCATCAATTCCTCGACGATCATTGGCACGGTGATCTCTGGCTGCCATCCGGTCGCCTGGCGCAACTTCGTGTTATCCCCCACGAGCAGCGGTTCATCGGAGGGACGGAGGCGCACCGGGTCGACGCGCACCTCTGCCGGAACGCGCCCGTGCCGCCGCACCAGAGCGACGATGTCGCCGATGCGGGTGGCAACACCGGAGCAGAGGTTGTAGATTTCACCGGACGCGCCATGTTCGAGCAACAGCCAGAGCGCACGCGCCACATCGCGGGTGTGCGTGAAATCGCGCCGCGCTTCCAGATTGCCGACATATATGACCGGTTCCTGGCGATCACACTCGATCAGCGCCATCTGGCGGCAGAACGTCTGAATCGCGCACCGGTCCCCCTGGTGCGGTCCCACGTGGTTGAATGAGCGGGTAACTACCACGTGCATGCCGTAGTTGGCGGCGTACTGCAATCCGCTCAACCCGGCAGCGACCTTGCTCACACCATACGGGCTGAGCGGGCGCGTGGGGTGCGTCTCGGGGATCGGCGTCTCCTCCGGCTGAACCCAGCCATATTCGGCGCTCGTGCCCGCGATATGCACCCGCGCGCGCGGCGCATGGCGCCGCACCGCTTCGAGCACATTGATCGTCCCTTCGACGTTGGTGCGCATGGTGACGATTGGCGCATCCCACGACTCGCTGGGGTAACTCTGCGCTGCCAGGTGGTAGACGCGATCGGGCGCTGCCCGCTCCACGGCGCGCATGACCGAATAGGGGTCTTCGATGTCCCCTTCGTGCAATGTGATCCGCCCCGCGAGATGCGCAATCGGTCGCGTATCGCTCCGCCAGCGTTTGAAGGCATGCACCTCGACATCAGGAAGCGTGATCAGATAATCCGCCAGGGCGCTGCCGACGGGACCGGTGATGCCGGTGATAAAAATGCGCACGAACCTTCCTCCGTATGTCCGACTGGTTTTTGCGCATGAGCGTACCGCGATATACGGGTTTTGTCCAACAACGCTGCTATTCCCGGACAAGAACCCGTCGCTGATGCTCTGGCAGGATCGCCCAAATCGCCGGGGGACGTTCCGGCGTGCGCGGCAGCGCCTGTCCACCCACAATCGTCGTTGTGCATATCAGTCGCCGATTGCCGCTGCGCGTATGCATGTCAACGTCGAAAAAGGCGTAGTCGCCTTCCTCCATGCGAAAGATAGCGACGTCGCCGGGAGCGCCGGGGCGCAGCGTTCCAAGCTCCGGCTTGCCAATCGCCAGCGCCGGACGGCGTGTCGCCCGATCAATGACATCGGGCAGCGCCATGCCCAGATTGAGGAACTTCGAGAGGGTCGTCGGCAGGTCGAACATCGGACCCTGAACACTGAGCTGATGAATGTCGCTGCTGATGACATCCGGCAACGCCCCTTCCTGGAGCGCCGCTTCGGCGGTGCGGTAACTGAACGATCCCGTGCCGTGCCCGACGTCAAGCAGAACGCCGCGCTGCTGCAACTCCCGCGCCACCGGGGAGAGGCGCCCGTCCGCAGAGAGCAGGCGATGCGTTCCGCCGGTGAAACAGTGCGTCAGAATATCGCCAGGGCGCAGCAGCGCGACAATCTCCTCCAGCGGCGGCGGTCCATGGCCGATGTGCACCATCAGCGGCAGCGCCACCCGGTCGGCGAGGGCGCGCGCCAGGTGCAGCGGGCGAATGCCGACGCCGCGCGTCGTGTTGTGATCGATGCGCGCCTTGATCCCCACGATGATGTCGCGGTTCTCGTCAATCGTCCTGGCTGCCAGATCGACATCGCAGTAGTCGAGGTTGGCGAAC
>DAOTWI010000553.1:0-4651 GCA_034436075.1 Roseiflexus sp. | reverse complement strand
TGTCCCACGTCAGCGCACTACCGGTGCGCAGGTCGTGATCGCTGCGAAAACGCACCCCGGCGCCTTCGGCAGCGATGACGCTGGCGGAACGGCGAAGCCTTCGCGCCGCCAGCGCTTCCCAGTAGCGCACGCCGAACGCATTGGCGAACGCCACACGCCTGCCCGCTTCGGTGAGACGGCGAAAGATGCTGCGATCCGCCAGCAGCGACCGCAACGCCACCGGCGGGAAGTGCGGCTGATGACGCCCATGAAGTGCAGCAGCGTTGACGCCTGCCAGCAACGCCGTCTGACCGGTGCCGCTCTGCGGCAGCCCCGCCACACCCATGGTTGCGTCAAGCGGACGCAACACAGCGCGGGAAGAAGCGCCAGCGCGCTCGATGGTCAATGCACCGTTGAGCAGGGTATTGATCGCAGGCGTCGGTGCATCCGAAAGCGGATTGTCGTGCCCGGCTGACGCCAACCCGACGCCATCGACAAACAAGAACAGAATGCTCACAATAGAACGTCAAAGCAAGAGAGTCTCAGCGCAGGCAGTATAGAGCAATCTGATGCAGTGCGCAAACTTGACAGCCACGCTGCTGCCGTGTATACTTTCCCTCTCGTAAATGAACAATCCGCACAGGCTCACCTCCCACACCTCGACCGGAGCACCCGGGCACTCAGGAGCAGCCAGAGCGGAGCCTTCGTGGGCGCCGTCCAGGACAACGCCAGCGTGTGGCATCATATGTCGCGCACGATGCGCGGCGATGCTCGTGTATGCCCGGAAGCGCTCTCCGCCCTGACGAAGGCGGCGTTATTGGCGCCATTGTGCACAGGCGGGCAATGGCTCATCGACTATGGTTTGGAGGTCACTGCATGAAGGCAGTACCCGACGATGCCGTCCAGGAAACAGACGATTTCGATTGGACGCAGATGCTCGACGACTACGACTACGCGCGCCCGCAACGCGGCGAGGTGCGCGAAGGCGTGGTCATGAAGATTGAAGACAGCGGTATTCTGGTCTCGATTGGCACCAAGCGCGAAGGGATCATTCCAATCGCCGATGTGCGCGCTATTGGCGACGAGGTGCTGAACAACCTGAAAGTAGGAGACCAGATTCAGGTGTATGTTCAGGACCCGGAGAATCGTCAGGGCGATCTGGTGCTGTCGCTGACGATGGTGCAGGTTGCGCGCGATTGGGAAGAGGCAGCCCGCCTGAGCGCCGAGGGCGGCATTGTGCAGGGACAGGTCATTGGCTACAACAAGGGCGGCTTGCTGGTGCAGTTCAATCGCATTCGCGGTTTTGTGCCGGCGTCACAGGTGGCGCAACTCCACGGGCGCACTGCCGCTGAGGAACGGCAGCAGGCATTGCAGCGCATGGTGGGCCAGACAATTCCGCTGAAGGTGATTGAGGTTGACCGTGATCGCAATCGGTTGGTGTTGTCGGAACGCAGCGCGACCCAGGAGTGGCGCAAGGCGCAGAAGCAGCGGTTGCTCACGGAACTTCAGCCGGGCGATATTTTGACCGGGCGCGTCAATCAACTGACGAACTTCGGGGCATTCATCGACCTGGGCGGCGCCGATGGTCTGGCGCACATTTCCGAACTTTCCTGGCAGCGCGTCAACCATCCGCGCGAGGTGCTGTCGCCAGGGCAGGAAGTGAAAGTGATGGTGGTGGAGATCGATGCCGAACGCGAGCGCATTGGTCTCAGCCTGCGCCGCCTGCAACCCAACCCCTGGGATACCATCGACCAGCGCTACTCGCTCGGACAACTGGTGAGCGGTCCGGTTACGAACGTTGCACCGTTTGGCGCATTTGTGCAAATCGAGGAGGCGGTTGAAGGTCTGATCCATGCCAGCGAACTCGACGCCGATCCGCAGGCGCAGCCGCGCGATCTGCTCCAACCCGGGCAGATCATTACTGCCCGGATTATCAGTCTCGATAAGCAGCGCCAGCGCATGGGCCTTAGCCTGCGCCGCAACAGCGCCGATGAGTCGCCGCCAGCCGAGACGCCCGCTGAGGAGATGTCTGTCGAAGGATAACAGCCGTCCATTTCTCCCTACACCCCTCTGCCTCACAGGTGGAGAGTTCTTGGGATGTGATGGATGTTTGCCTCGTCCTGCCGCCTGTTTTGCCCTCTCCCCCCCCCCGCCCCTTTCTCCCACACGCGGGAGAAGGGGCGCTGGCGCTTGCCATATTCCGCTCTCCGCCTTCCCGCCCGGCGGCTGAAGCCGCGGGCTCCGGGCGCGAAGCCCGCCTGCGCGGGCTCTATCGGGCAATACGGATTATTTGCTCAAACTCCATACTGGTCGGTAAAGCACGTTTTCCGACTTTTCAGCTCTGAGCGCAACGAAGGGTATCATGCATCAGGATGCGGCGGATTCTTCGCCACACGCAACCGATGAATCACCGGAAGGGCGCCGGCGCCCCCCTGCCCTCCGCAAGCGGGGGGCAGGGGGCTTACAAGTGTAGAGTTTTTGGGCAAACTCTCATGTTAAGTTGCCCGTTTCAGGCATCAGAAAGCCTCGAATCCCACTCTCCAGCAGAGCTGGAGAGGGGGCGGGGGATGAGGAAGAAAAAGGCTTCGAGACGCGGAAAACGCACCTCGCTCCTGAAAAACTCTACCCTTGAGAGGGGGCAGGGGGCAACCTGACCATGCACGCTTAGACCCTCACCGGAAAACGTACTTTACAGACTTATAAGCCGCGGGCTCCGGGAAGCGAAGCCCGCCTGCGCGGGTTGGACCGGGCGATACCGGATTGATCACTCACACACTATTACCGTCGGGTTGCCTCGACCAAAGGACGCCTTCGTACCCTCGCAGCGAAGCGAGCGCCATGCCCGCTGTCAGTCCCGCGCGAGCAGGGCTTCGTCCGATCCGCAGGTTTTCATGTCCACGCGCAATGAACGGTGTCCTGATGCAGCGTATGCCCGCTTCTTTCACGATTGCCCCCGTGTTTTCACGCCGGCCTGACTCGATGGCCGCCAAAGCCTTTGCGCAGTGCGGCTAGCACTTTCGCGGCGAATGATTCGGGTTTTCGTGAGTGAAAACGCTCAAAGAGCGACAGGGTGATCACCGGCGCGGGAACATCGAGTTCGATCGCGGTCTGGATCGTCCAGCGCCCTTCGCCGCTGTCTTCGACATACCCCTGGATGCTGTCGAGATGCGGGTCCTGCCGAAAGGCGTCTTCCGCCAGCTCCAGCAGCCACGACCGCACAACGCTTCCATGGTTCCACACGGCGGCGATCTTGTGGAGGTCGAGGTTGAACTCCGTCTTGGAGCGCATGATCTCGAACCCCTCGGCGTATGCCTGCATCATGCCGTACTCGACGCCGTTGTGCACCATTTTGACGAAATGGCCGCTGCCGACCGGTCCACAGTGGAGGTACCCGTCTTCTGGCGCCAGAGTGTGGAATGCCGGTTCGAGCCGGGCGACGACATCGGCGTCGCCGCCGACCATCAGGCAGTAGCCGAGTTCCAATCCCCAGATGCCGCCCGATGTTCCCTGATCGACATAATGGATGCCGCGCGCTTTGAGTTCCTCAGCGCGACGCAGATCATCTTTGTACATGGTGTTGCCAGCGTCCACAATCGTGTCACCTGGCGCCATGAGTTTCGCCAGGGCAGCAATGGCGCGTTCGGTCACCTCGCCGGCTGGCAGCATCACCCACACCGCACGCGGCGGCGTCAGCGCGGCGATCAGTTCTTCCAGGGTGTACGCCGGGGTTGCCCCGGCAGCAGCGAGTTCGTCGATTGGTTCGCGGCTGCGGTTGTGAACCACAACGCGATGACCGCCGCGCAACCACCGGCGCGCCATATTCGCGCCCATACGTCCAAGACCCGTGATGCCGATGTCCATGCCAGTTCTCCCCAGGATTCGTAGAAGCAATCGGAAGCCTGTCCATCATACGCGACTGTGGGCGATGCGGCAAGAAGCGGCGACGAACCTGGTGTAAAGTACACGGATTGGCACGGATTGAGACGGATTTACACGGATCAATGGCATCGCCATAACCGGCGCATCCGCCCACATTCGCTGCATCTGCGCGAATCCGTGCGCCCATTACGACACATTGCGCCTGAACCCGACAGGTATGGTATAGTGTCCGTGTATCATCGCCTGTAGAAAGGACTCCTGGATTGGCGACTGCGATTCCCGATCCGTATGCCGATCTGGTTGCGCCGATGGCGGCTGCCGATGTCGATTTGCGCGCAGTGTTGCGGGCGCATGGTCTGGCGTGGGAGGAATACCCCGACCTGACGGGCGCTGCCCGCGAGCGTGGCGCAGCAGCGGCGCTCGCCTACCCGATGCAGGGGGTGTTGAAGTATCATGGTTTGAGCGATTGGGAGCATCGCATCGCCTTCCTGCCGAGCGTGTCGCTGTGCAACGATGCCGGGCACACGCTGACGCTGGTCGAGTTCGCCCCTGACCTGCCGGCTGATTGCGCGACGATCAACGGGCAGCCGGCGCACGGGCGTGAACTCGAACGGGTGCGCCAGAGCCTCGATGCGATTCGTGCGGCATCTGGCGCAACGGTGTATGCCCGTGTGACCTCGCGCAATGTGACACGCGGGACGCGCATGGGGAAAGGGCTTGGGTCGAGCGCAGCAGCGTCGGCGGCGCTGGCGCTGGCGGCGATTGCCGCGCTGTACGGCGCGGAAGCGGCTGC
>DAOTWI010000552.1:0-3380 GCA_034436075.1 Roseiflexus sp. | reverse complement strand
CCCATGTGACGCCGCCGTCGTACGAGCGATTGATGCAGATGTCGGCACACGGACTTCGCTGCGAGATGTTACCATTTTCCGATGAGCGATTGCAGTACAAGGCACCACCCACAAACGTGCCGTCGTTACACGGAACTGGCTCGATGGCTCCAACAGCAAAGTACATGCTGTCGATAACATCAGTGCCAAAATGCTGGGCTTGAACTATTGCAGGCAATCCCCATCCATACAGCACTATGAAGCTGACGATGAAAATATTGCGTCGTAGGTAATCAATGCTCACTGCAGCACCAACATTGATGTAGCAAAGGAACCGCCAGCTTCAACGCGTACGAAGTACACCCCACGAGGAAGGTGGGACGTGGCGATGGACACACAGTCTTGCGCCGTAGAGATGGGTAGGCCCGCTCTTGTGAAAACAGGCAGACCCAACATGGACGAAAGCGTGACGACACCACGCAGTGGTACAATCGATGTTGAAGTTGCGCAAACGCTAACGACGTCGCTTGCAGGATTGGGAATGACAGACAATCGCATCGTAGCATCGTTGGATGTTGAAACAGACTCCTGACTCCAACGACGCTTTGCGAGTGTGTCTTCAACGCCGTACCTGTCGATGTAGCGAATGAGCTCAATGTTCTGTAATGTCCGTAAAGAATCCGATGACAACGAGTCGGGGTTGCACAGCCAGAGCGATGCATCCACGAAGAACATGGCGTCTAGCTCTTGCTGCGTATACAGAACTGGCATCATCGACGTATGCAATTGGACGACGGCACTGCAGTCCTCGCGATCATACAGCACGTTGCTGGCGATCGTGAGTACTTGACGGCGCATAACAACATCTTGGTTCGTGTCTGCCAAGACCACAGACATAGCGGCAAGTACAGAATCAGCGTTCGTTGGGTAGAGGGTATCGAGCTTTAACAATTCGATATGATGAATTAACCATTCGACGCGATTATCAGTTGGGGCCTCGTTAAACCTCCAATAGTTGTTCGATACAACAAGACGTGCCGCAACCTGCTCCGCGGGATACAGATCTGCTTGCATGTCTCCTGGTCGGTACCGGTCGCTAAATTCCAAAATCCCCATATCACCAGCGTGCAAGACATCCCACCCACTCGTCGGAGGCGGCATGGCTGGTACACATTCTTCTTCGGGGGCCGCCGCCCTCAATTTGTTGCCCGTAGCACACTCATCAGTAATGGTCTCCTTCTTGCGGTCTGATAACTCCGGGGTGCGAACGACCCGAATAACGCGTGGTAGCGCATCAGTATTGAACTCATTGGCATTGGGATCAATTGATGTTTCTGTATCTAGATCTTCTTCAGGAACGTGCCGATAGTTCGGATACTCAGGATCTACATACTGCCCTGAATGATCATTTAACCCGCAGCGCACGTGGTATTTGGGCTGTGTGCCGATGAAGATGAGATCGCCTCGGATATCCAACAAGTCACCTCCCGACCATGGTTTTTCTGTCGAGACAATGTGGATCCCCCTAAACGCGTTTCGGCCCCACACGGCAATGCCATTGCACGTGGGGGTGTTGCAAACACGGTAGTCGCGCATTTCAACTCGTGAATTTCCGATTGCCGCAATTGCTGAATTGTAATCCTGGAACGTGCTGCTACGTACAGACAGATTACCCGACTCCACATCGATCCCAATACCTATAAGCGCAGCAGACTCCGATGAAGTCATCGCTGCGTTGTCTGTGTGGGCAATAGGTGCACCAAACTTGCAGTCGATGACCGTAGTCCGTCCACGCGAATTCGAAACACCGCGATAGGCGCGTGCGAAATCGGACTGGCAAACACTGATGTTGTGACCAGCAATGCCATCGATGACATTACTAAAGCGTGTATCCGAAATGCTCAGTATGCTGCGAATATCTCCAACGACACCATCAGCAATGTTGGCAAAGCCGCACGCGCGAACACGCAGTGTCTGAAAGTCCTTAACTCTCACTCCGCCTATGATGTAGTATGGCAGACCCAACGGCGCATACCAGTTCTCAAGTTTTCGATTTACGTAACTACTGGACGAACCGGTTTCGGTAAGGGCTATAGGTCCTGCGTCATCGCGGAATGTAGTAACGCGAATATCAAGTGTACGCTGGTTGTTCAGCCTGCTGTATGCAGTTGCCCAAGCTGCCTTCTCGGCTAGAATCTGTGTTGCATCACTTCGTTCTGAACTCAGGGTACTAAACTCACGTTGTGCGTGCTCCACATCCAGCAAATGACGCTGGGACTCTGCAAACCGCTCGCGTTCGCTGTTAGTACCCAGCACTTCGTGAATCTTATCGCGATCTGCACGAAACTCGGTATTCGATACGAATCCCATGGCTATCTCTGTGCCGTTATGGCCAAGGATGGGCATTGATGTGGTGCGTGTAAAGACATTTTCCATTCGTGCCCAGTCCAGGAGCAGGTAACAGCCCAGCTTTGCGGTCATTGCGCGTGAGGCGTTGTAGTTCAGGTCCTTATACGGAAACTCTCCCGGAATCATCTTGAGCAGCGTGGGCCACGCCCTGCGTGATGCCAGCGCTTGGCCGCAGAGGTTCTGATCCATCTCCATGGCCGCACGCACCGTGGCACGGTTGGTGGAGGTTCCTTGCACGTGCAGAATGCCGTTCCACTCAACTTCTTTCTCGAGGAGCGTTAAGATGGCGCCAGGACCGACCTTAACACCACCGCTGTATTCAACCTTGACACGGCCGAGCTCCAAATTGGTGTTCGGTGGCACTTCTACAAGTGGTCCTGCTGGTATCGTGGTGGGAATGTCAACCCGATAGCGTGCCGTAGCACCGCCTGTTGGGGCCACAAGCGTTGGGAACCGTATGCCGCCAGCAACACCCGACGTTGCCTGGTTGCGCTGACGCAAGTAGGCGTTGGGTTCTACAATGATGTTGGCCGCTGGGTCGGCCGTTATCACGTACACATCCAAGCTGGGATAGACAAAGTCCACACACTGCTTCACACGTAGCGTACTGTTGGCGTCCAGCGCAAGCCGCGTTTCGATGACGATGTTCTCGGATTGTTCGGCCACTCTCTCGGCTACGTCGTCGTATCGATATACCGTAGCCATTTCGCCGCCCCCTTCGATGGTGACGATGGGCTGATTGGTGGTATAGGTTGCCGCTGGCACGATGCGGGCTGCATGGTGAAGGTTTACCTTGCCACCACTCTTAACCTTGATGGACGAACCCTGCGACATAATGACGATGGCGCCAGGCATGAGGTCGAGTGTTCCGCCGTCGTCAACAATCAGGTCGGTGTTGTCTCGTAACCAGAGTGTGTCATGGATTTCGCTTTGGCCGAACTTGCAGACAAGGTTGTCTGGTTGTGCTGGGCCAACATTCACCACGCGGAGGT
>DAOTWI010000551.1:0-3384 GCA_034436075.1 Roseiflexus sp. | reverse complement strand
CCCTTCCAGTTCCGCGATCCACGCAGCGCGCTCCTCTGCAAGGCGTTGCCACTCACTCATGGCAGGATCGCTGCTCAACCCCCGCTGACGCGCCAGCCTCGCCTGTCCCGCCGCATATACCGCCAGACTCGCGTGGTCGTGTGCGTACAGCGTGACGACATCGCGCCACCACTGGTGGTACAGCTCTTCGTGGCGCTCGATGATGCGCCTCACCAGTGCGGCGTAATGCTCTGGCTTGCTGGTCGTGGCGTACATTGATCCCGGGCGCACTCGATACTCGAACAACACCTCTGGAATGACTTCCGCTCGATAGCCAGCCTCAAGCATCCCAATCCAGAGGTCCCAGTCGTGCATGCCGCTCAACGTTTCGCAGTATCCTCCCGCGCGCTCCCAGGCGTCGCGGCGAAACAGCGACGAAACCATTGCACGATTGATGACCAGCATCTCAGGAAACGTACATGTGGGATATGCCACCAACCCCGATCGTTCGTCAAATTCACGATAATACGACGTGACAAAACCAACCTGCGGATCGGACTCCAGCAGTGGCAACGCGCGCGCCAAGAACTCGGGATGGAGCCGGTCATCAGCGTCGAGACAGCAGAGGAACGAAGCGCGTGCAGCGCGGATGCCCGCATTGCGCGCTGCGGCAAGTCCCCGGTTCTCCTGGCGTATCACACGCACCCGCGGATGGTCGATCGCGTCGATCACCAGGCGGGTGTAGTCATCGGTCGAACCGTCATCAACGACAATAACCTCTATCGGTTGAATGGTCTGCCGCAGAGCGGACCTTAATGCTTCATACAGGTAGCGCCCCAGGTTGTAGCAGGGAATGACAACGCTAACGCGCGGCGCCGCATCCACCGCCGCGTCGACTGCAGGCAGCGGGCGCAGCCACATGCTCAGACGCGCACGCTCCGCATCATCAAGCGCATGGGTCGTTCGATGATATCCAAGTCCCGGCAGGCGACGGAAGCGCCACAGTGGCAGGGTTGGCGTATCGTCGATGAACCAGCGCCGGATCGTGCCAATTGCCACCAGTCGCGCCCATGTAGACCAGACATCGCTGGCGCGCACGCGGCTCTCCATGGCTGCCCAGTTGCTGAAGCGATAGGTCTGGTCGTCGGCGCGCACGGCGTAGCCAAAGCCGCCATCATCATTCCGGGCATTCCACAGCCCCCAGAAGGCGCGAAGAACTGTACGCCTGACGTCATCAGCGTGATGATCGGAGTAACGGGCTGCAATTGCCAGCACACCGATAGCATCGAGGTCTTCGCAAGCCCCGCCGCCCGGTCCTGCGCCAAACAGACCATCCGCCTGCTGAAGCGCGAGCGTGGCATCGATCAGCTGGTTCAGACGCTGAATGGGACGCTGAAGATATTCGTAGAACGGCAGAAAGTGGTAGGTCGCTGCCATGCTGTTGAGCAACGATGAACCATCTTTCCACCCCCATGTGCCGGTCTCCTGGTCCTGCACGGCATCGAGCCAGTCGAGCGCGGCGTGAACGATCGGCGCCGCGCCCGGTTCCTGATCGTGTTCAGCGGCATACACCAGGAAGGCGAGCGCGAACATCACCCGATTGCTCTGCAACCAGGCGTTCGACCAGTCCAATCCTTCCAGCCATGCAACAAACGCTTCCGGCGCGGGCCAGCGCTCGAGAACCCTGATCGGATGCCGGGGCGCGCTGCCGAGCGCATCGAGCGCCTGCAGTGCAAAATAGGTGGTCTGATCCAGGAGATATTCCAGATCGTGATCGTTGCCAGCGACCGGAAAACGCTCCAGGAGCGGGTCAATGAACCGTCCATCTTCAGCGCGCTGACATCCCTGCACATATTCCACCCAGCGGTCACGCAGGGCAGGCGGAATGTCCTGCAACCGATCAATTCCTTCAAGGATCAACACCGCACAACTGGTAGCGATCAGCGTTTCTTCACCGCCATTGGTGAACCGAACGCCGCGTTCGCCAGAGAGCGAAAGCGTCCACTCATAGACGCGATCGAACATCTCCGTTGATGTCACCCGCTCGATCTCTTTCTCGCTGGGCTGTTCTCTGCGCTGCCCGACAAACCGCACTTCAAGGCTGTCACCGCCCTGGAAGACTTCCGAAAGGAGCGGATCAAAGTAGCGCACAAGCATGGTGCGCAACTCATCGGCGGTGAATTCGTAGAGATGGTACGGATTTAACGAATGTTTGTCATCGCGTAGCAGCGGCGCCGTCACAATGATCGTTCCGCCAGGGCGCAAGACGCGGTGCGCCTCCTGTAGGAAACGCTGCGCATCGCTCAGAGCGACATGCTCTAGACCCTCCAGGCAGATAAGCGTATCGAATTGATGGTCGTCGAAGGGCAGATTCTGCATCGCTCCTTCGACAAACCGGATGCCGGGGTAGTGCGTGCGCGCATAGTCGATGGCGGCGCGGTCAATGTCGAGACCAGTCAGAGAAGCATACCCTGACAGCAACGAACTCCCCCACCCGGTTCCGCAGGGCGCATCGAGCACATCGCGCTGCTGCACGAACGGCAGGCAGAACGCATACCGCTCGCGCAGTCGCTCTTCGTAGACTGTTCCGCGAAACGCGGGATCGTTCGGATGGGCGCGCTCTGCCATACCTTATCTCACCGCAATGATCATCCAGTTGCCGATGATCGTTGCATTGCTGAAACGCCGGCGGAGGAGATCGAGCATCTCACCGTGCGTGAAAATATGCAGATGGTAGGGGTTGGACGCCGCCATCGCCTGCGCTTCGGCATCACTCGCTGGAAACGCCGATGTCCCCACAAAAACGCCGCCAGGACGCAACACCCGCGCCACTTCATCAAGATAGCGTTCACCGTCTTCGCGCGTGAAATGCTCGATGACTTCCATCCCCAGCACCACATCGTAGCGTGCATCACCGAGAAACGACAGATCACGCATATCACCGGTGCGCCAGGTGATGTTCGTGGCGGGCCAGATCGCGCGACAGAACGACTCCAGACGCGGATCGCGATCAAAAGCGGTCACGCTGCGCGCAAAATGCGCCACCAGAAATGCACCCCAACCCAGACCGCTGCCAGTATCGAGCACCTCGGCGCCACGGCAAAACATGGCGCCAGCGAATGCATACCGTCCCAGCATCATCCGGTGATACCCGATCGCCATAAAGCGCGGAGCGCCGGGCCAGGCGCGTTCCTCCTCGACGCCGCTTGCGATGCGCAATGCCTGCGTTTCTTCGTTCGTATGGCGCATGATCTCGTCAATATGCGCTTGTAACTCAGGCGCGGCGAGGATCATCTCATACGTTCGTTTGACATCATCGAGCGTATAGGTGAGCACGCAGCGAGGAAAACGATACGAGGCTTCAGCAGTCGCTGCGGGAATGTCGAGAACCGGCTTGCGCGCAAC
>DAOTWI010000550.1:0-2124 GCA_034436075.1 Roseiflexus sp. | reverse complement strand
CTGCGCCGGAATACGCGCGCTCGACCACTGCCACGTCCGGCACAGCCCGGCGCACCGGCGCAATCTCCAGGCTCTCGAAAAGCACATAGGGCGTAATGACCGCCCGATAACGCGGCGCCAGCTGCGCCTGCAACTGGTCGCACATCAAGGTGATTAACCGATGATGCACGTCGGGCCAGAGGCTCGGCGCTTCGAGGTAGGGGTCCATTCCGGGGAAGGGCGGTTCCATCGTATTCCTTCGGGTCGTATGAAGAACACTGGCGCCGCGTGGATGCTTCGGCGCCAGAAGTGCTCAGATACGGGATGAAAAAGTGGTGCCGGTGACTGGGATCGAACCAGTGACCTAACGATTATGAGTCGTTCGCTCTAACCACTGAGCTACACCGGCGGAGCACATAAAATGGTAGCACGCTGCGCAGAGGTTGTCAAGAATGATTGCTTGTGCGTCGCTTGCAACACACCACGCTCTATGCTACAATACCAGAGAAATGCCGGTGTAGCTCAGCGGTAGAGCAGCTGTTTCGTAAACAGCAGGCCGTCGGTTCGAATCCGACCATCGGCTCCAGAGCAGGAATGTGCAAAGGGCTGAGATAACCTGTACATGCGTCTCAGCCCTTACGTTTTCAGCCTCACGCGCCCGGTGGTTGGCGCCCCTGGGCAGGCGCGAATCTGGCGTTTTCAGCGCATGCCGCGATTGCGAACAACGTCGGGCATCGCATCTGGAGCGGGCGCGGGTGCGGGTCCCGAACCGCGCTCCGGTCCCGGTCGAGGACACCTCCGGGCATTCATCTGGAGCGGATGATATACGCTGAGATGGCGCCAGGGCGACTGGCGCGCCCCAGGCATCGCCGGGATCGGTCAGGATGCCAGCGATGCCTGGTTTGGCGCAAGGCGCTTGTTCGAGGGGGGCGGTTGAGGGTCGTGGCGGGTGTACCGTCGCATGGCGCCGATGATCAGCGTGGCGACGTACTGCGGTTCGTTGCAGTACACAAGCAGGTTGGCAGTTGCGGTGACGATCTGCACGGCGCGATCGCCCTGCAACTGGACGGGGCGGATGTCAGTCCAGCGCGTGGCGCTGCCGCCTTGCGGCGCCAGAATCATAACGCGCTTGCCGGTCACTGCCAGATACCCGGCCCCTGAATGGCGCGCAGCCGCGCTGGCTTCGATGAACGAGATCTCGCGGTAGTCATGGCACACTTCACCGTCTGGCAGGTCGATGGGCGCGGCAATCACCGGCAAAGCGCCAGCCATGAGCCGGGCATAGACGTGTTGTTGCTGCAACAGGCGCTGGAGACGCCCTTCGCGATCCTGTGGGAGATGGTAGGCGCTGATCTGCTCCGCCAGATTCCTGACCACCGGCTCCTCGCTTAGATAGGCGGCGCGTTCAGCCAGCAGACGTTCGATCTTGCGCTCGACCAGATCGTAGAGCCGCGCCATCGGTTCCACTTCCTCCGGCAACCCAAGCCGCCGCCGCAGGCGCTGCAGGTTCTGCATCTCTTCCGGCGCAATAATGCCATCGTTCACGCTGCGCTGGATGACGCTCTGTAAAAATGCCGTCGACTCCGGCGCCACGTGCGCCCGGGCGGCGCTCCAATCCAGCCCGACCTTCCGGCGCCACTGGTAGAGCCGTTGTTGACGGTGCGGCGGATAGGCGCCATCCGAGATCAGAAACAGAAAATTGGTGCGGAAGGCTTTCAGCAATCGTCTGGTGCGGTCATGATGGTTGAAGAGTTGCATGTGCGCTCCTTACGACGCTTCAACTACATATTGTACCGCATTCCGGGTGCGAAGGCGACGGGCGCCAGGGAATGGGGTTGCAGGCAGGATAGGTCAGGAAACGATGCTGCGGCTGCCAGTGATTGATGAAGACCCGGTATTTCTTTGGGTATACCGCCAGTGGCGCACCCCCTTCGACAATCTCAGGGGGCGCGCCGCCGCCCGCCCTTCGACAGGCTCAGGGCACGGGCGGCGGCGTATGCCTGCGGCTGACCGTCCGCCTGCACGGACGGGAACGGTGGCGTCCACACGTGGTGGACTTGCTGAACCGTACAGGTGGACGCCCGGCGGAACGCCCCCCACCCCCCGCTTGCGGGAGGTTGGGGGGGGGAATATCCGGTGTCGCCC
>DAOTWI010000549.1:0-2448 GCA_034436075.1 Roseiflexus sp. | reverse complement strand
TGTGGTGAGCGGGGGCGACGTGTACGCCGGCGGCGCCTTGACCGACGCCGGGGGAAATCTGAACGCTGACCGGATTGCGCTGCATCCGCTGGCGCGCGTCTATGCGCCGCTGGTCGTCCGGTGAGGCGCGGGCGCCGCTCCGCGGCTATTCGTTGCATCTGCGGTTGCTGTCTGTCGCCATGGGGTTCCGAACAGCAGGGCGCGCGGTGATCGCCGCGCGCCTCGTTGCTGTCGCGGGTATGCGGCGCTCACCTTCGCCGGGATGGCGCCAGTTCGCAGATATCGCATCATCGCGGCGTCCGCTGGGCGCGACGCCCCTCTTGGACGGGATACAATGGACGGCCGGCGCAAAACGCCTGTTCCGGCTCGCGTCATGCGGCGCTTGAACGCGCCGCATGGTCGTCCGGCGTCATCATCCCTCATCACTCCAGTGGTCACGCTGGCGCCGGCAAGCGTACGGGCGGATCGGCGTCATTGCCGAACCATCGACGGTCTGGAGCAATGCCGTCAGGTCATCCAGAGACGCTGACCGAGCCGCGCGAACAGCGTCAGATCGGGGCAACCAGACTATGACCCATTGCGTCGCTCTATCTGCACGTTTCAGTGGTTGCGTCCGGTGAGACGCCATTTCTTCGCCGGCGATGGACGTGCGCGAATCGGCTTCGGACCGCAGCGGACCTTCCCGTTTGCCAACGACATCGACGAAAAAAGCGGATGTGCGCCGTCGCAACTTCTCCAGCGCACCGCTTTGGTCGTTGAGGATATTCATCGCGTCATGGCGGGAATGTCGCTGGGTTGCGCGCTGTTGGCGCAGGCGTCGTTCCCCTGTTCGTCTGTCGCGTGCGGAGAAGGGCGACGGGTTGCGCGCCGAGCGCAGCGGCGCGTTCTGCTCCTTCTGGCGCCTGATTGCTGCGCTCGATAGGAAGTATGAAAAACCCAAATCCCCGCCAGGGGATTACGACCGACGCTGCGCGCGACGTTGCACGCAGCGTCGCCCAAGTGTGAAAAACCCAAATCCCCGCCAGGGGATTACCACCCATCTGGAAGACCCGCAAAGTTGACCACAGATCAAAAAAGCGTGAAAAACCCAAATCCCCGCCAGGGGATTACCACTCCCCCCGCCACACGTCCTGCTCACGCAGTTCCGTGAGCCCGGCGTGAAAAACCCAAATCCCCGCCAGGGGCGACGCCGGGCAGTGGGGAGATGGGATGCGAGAGGCTCACAGGTGTAGATTTCTCTGGCGCCCCCTTATGTTGTATCGCCTGTTTTTGGGCATCAGAATGCCTCAACTCCCCCTCTCCAGCAACGCTGGAGAGGGGCAGGGGGGAGAAAGAAAAAGGCTTTGAGAAGCGGAAAACGTCCCTCGTATCTGAAAAACTCTACCCTTAAGAGAATGCGGGAGGTGGGGGAGTGCCGCGTGTGTTCCTGTCAGGGACGAACAGACAGTAGCGCATGGAAGCAGTAGGCGGAAGCTGCTCGGGCATCGGCCTGCGGGTGACGGTCGCGCTCGCTATTCTCTCCTGACCGTTGCCCACTCTCCGGGGAGGTTGCAACCGCGCCTTGGGGCGTGTGCTCGCCGGTCGCCGGCCTGTGCCGACGTTTCCCGGCTGGCGCAGGCGGGCTTCGCTTTCCATAGCCCGCGACTTCAGTCGCCGGGCGCCCAGACGGATAGCGGAAGCATTATTCAAAGTCCATCAGCCGCCGGGCGGGTAGGCGGATAGCGGAAGCATTATTCAAAGTCCATCAGCCGCGGTTCTGGCTTCGCGCGTTGAGATTGCCAGACTTTATCGCCAATCGCCCGGCTGGTGATCAGCTGGTGCTCAGAGCCGCGCGATGTGGTAGAATCAAGGCTGAGCAAGGAGAATCGATGGCGACGATGACGCTCGATCTGCCGCCTGAAACCTGTCAGTGTGCTCTGGTGGAGATCGGGCGGCGCGGTGCAGCGGTCGAGACAGTGGCAGCGAAATTGTTGACCAGGCAACTTGCCAGCGTTCATCTGAGCGAGCGGGATCGTACGACCACCGTACTGCGCGAGGCCACGCGCGTCGTGGACGGGGCGCTGTGGGGCGCCTGCGTGGTGCGCATCGATCGCGAGACGCAGGAGATCACGGTCGAGTTCGAGTACGACCATCCCGAACGTTGGAACGTCACGCCGCAAAACTATGCCGAGATTGCCGCACGCGCTCGCGTGGGCTAAGCCGTGGCGCAACGCCAGTGCGACGAATCGCCGCGCGATGCCCCTAACTCCTGACCCCCACACCATGCTATAATATCCCCCAGCGATTTCGATGGGAAAGGTTCTTCCATGGCATCACAATCACGCTCACAACGTCGTCGCCAGCAGCAGCGCGCGCAGGGGCGGCAGCGTCCCGCAGCGCCTGCATCCCGGCGACCTGTGGATACACATCATGCGCCGCCGGCGGACCTCGCCGCGCCTGCCGAGACTA
>DAOTWI010000548.1:0-2167 GCA_034436075.1 Roseiflexus sp. | reverse complement strand
GCCACACGCGCCGAACGCGCGGCTCGCATCGATGACAACCGCCGCGCCATTGCAGAGGCGGCAGCGCTGGGCGCCGATGTGCTGGTGCTCGTGTGCGGTCCAGCCCCAGATCGCGACATTCGCGCGGCGCGACGGATGGTCGAAGAGGGGATCGCCGCCATTCTGCCAGACGCCATCGATCACGGCGTCACACTCGGCATTGAGCCGCTCCACCCCATGTTCGCCGCTGATCGGTCGGTGATCGCCAGCCTCGGAGAAGCTGTGGCGCTGGCGGAACGTTTCGATTCATCGCGCGTCGGCGTCGTGATCGATGCCTACCACGTCTGGTGGGATGCAGACGTCTACCGCCTCATCGAGCGGTGCGGCAAACGTACCGTTGCGTATCACGTGTCCGACTGGATTATCCCGCTGCCGGATGTACTGAACGGGCGCGGCATGATGGGCGATGGCGTGATTGAACTGCGCACCCTGCGCGAAGCGGTCGATGCAGCAGGGTATGATGGATTCATTGAGGTCGAAATCTTCAACGAAGCCATCTGGAGCATGCCAGGCGACCGGGTGTTGGGGTTGATGTGCGAGCGGTATCTGGAGCATGTGGCGCCGCTGTAGCCTCCCCGCCCGGCGACTAATGGAGTTTGAATCCATATTCCGCTATCCGCCTTCCCGCCCGGCTACTGAAGTCGCGGGCTATGGAAAGCGAAGCCCGCCTGCGCGGGCTGGATCGGGCAATACCCGATTAATTTCTCAAAAACCATAAGTCGCGGGCTACGGTTGCGAAGCCCGTCTGCGCGGGCTAGACGTGGCGATACTGGATTAATTTCTCAAAAACCATAAAATTGGCGCTCAGGCGGTTGGCGCCGGCTAAGCCTGCGGTCGCATCTGCTCGCCTCCATGCGAGCATCGCTCCTGCCTGGTACGCAACAGTAATGTTCGTATCGTACAATGGAAGATGACGCGTCTGCACCGCGCGGACTCCATCTGCACTATAATAAGGTGCGGCGCTGTATCCATCTTTTTTACCATTGTGAGGCGAACATGTCTGACACTCCTGACTCCGAGATTGAGCGATTACGCGCGCGCGTGGCGGAACTCGAACAGCAGCTGCTGCACTATGAAGCAATAGAACGCGAACTCCGCGCCAGTGAGGAACGGTTGCACTTTTTCATCGAACACACACCGGCAGCCATTGCCATACTCGATGCTGATATGCGCTACATCCTGGCAAATAAATACTGGTTGCAGGCGTATGGTCTGGAAGGTCAGGATATCATCGGTCGATCCCATTACGATGTGTTTCCCGACCTGCCGGAACGCTGGAAAGACATTCATCGTCGAGCGTTATCTGGTTCGTTTGACGAAGCCGAGGACGATCCATGGCCGCGCGCAGATGGTTCGATGGAATGGATCTCCTGGAAATGCTCCCCCTGGTTCAAGGGCGATGGCGCTATTGGCGGGATCATCTTCCTGACTCAGGTAGTGACCAGGCGTATCCTGGAACGGATGGAACTGGAACAGAGCCGCGAGCAGTTGCGCGCGACCGTTGAGGAACAGGAGCGCCTCATCCAGGCGATCCGCGAGATGTCGACATCAGTCGTTCCAATTTACGACGAAATCATTGTGCTCCCGCTCGTCGGTTCGATCGACAGCCGGCGCAGCGCGCAGATTATGGAAGCGTTGCTTAGCGGCATTCAGCACTACGCTGCCGAAATCGCAATCATCGACATTACCGGCGTCTCGGTTGTCGATACCTCGGTCGCCAATCATCTGATCCAGACGACGCGCGCTGCATCGCTGCTCGGCGCGCACTGCGTCCTGGTCGGCATCTCGGCGGAAGTGGCGCAGGCGATGGTGCACCTGGGGATCGATCTGAGCACGGTGGTGACGCGCAGCAACCTGCAATCGGGCATCGAATACGCGCTTGATCGTTTGGGCAAGCAGATTACAACCCGCACATCCACCACAACGCCGGATATTCTCATCTGATGAAACGCACGCTGTTCGAGCCGGAACACGATCTCTTCCGCGCAGCATTTCGCGCCTTTGTCGAACGTGCGATCGCGCCGTTTCACGCGGAATGGGAGCGCGCCGGCGCCGTCCCGCGCGATCTGTGGCGCGCCGCCGGTCGCCAGGGGTTCCTCTGCATGGATGTGCCGGAGGAGTATGGCGG
>DAOTWI010000547.1:0-2152 GCA_034436075.1 Roseiflexus sp. | reverse complement strand
CCGCCGCCTGCGCCTCGGCGGGCGTCATGGGTGGCGCAAAATCGGCGACTGCCGGGCGCTGCCGCGCGCGCAGTTCGGCAGGGACGACGATAACCAGCGCTACCAGCGCCACAACGCCAATCATTGTCACATGTGCATACCAGGGTCGAGAAGTCATGGCGCGCCTCGAGTTCATCAGCGCAGGACGTTGTATCACTCTCATTATACCTCTTTTGGAGTGCATGAGAGGTTACGGTATGGTGAAAGACGCGATATCGCTGCGCTAGACGCTTCCACACACGGTTCATCAAGGCAATCTGCCTTGTATCTTGCGAAAAGTGGAAATATCTTGTATATTCATGAAGTATCTGATTTTTTGGAGTATGCCTGTGCAAACGACGGTGACGAAACGAGGCCAGACGGTCATTCCTGCTGCCATTCGCAAACGATATCAGATTCAAGAGGGCGATTATCTGGTCTGGATTGACGATGGCGAAAGCATCCGTGTGATTCCGGTTGCGCATGATCCGATCAGTGTTCTGCGCGGAAGTGGACGGGGCGAACGCCTGGTAGAACGACTTCTGGCAGCGCGACAGGCGGATCGGCAACGTGAGTGATCAACTGTATCTTCTGGATACCTCAGCCCTCTTCACCCTCATCGAGGATGAAGCAGGCGCGGCGCGCGTGGAAGAAATCTTACGCACCTGCTCCGTAATCATCTCGTGGGTAAGTTTGCTTGAAGTCGCCTATATTACGCAGCAAGAGCAGAGCATTGCAGAAGCGGAGCGCCGCTATGCGCTCATCAGGGCGCTCCCCGTTACGCTGACGTGGCAGATCGAAGAGGCGACGCTGCTGACGGCTGCACGCTTGAAAGCCGCGCACCGCGTATCACTGGCAGACGCAATCATTGCCGCCTATGCGATACGGGCGAACGCAATCCTGCTCCATAAAGATCCTGAGTTCGAGACGTTGTCCGATCAGGTTCAGATGGAGGCGTTGCCCTACAAAACGACATAAGTTCGCGTCGCTTTCATCAGTAGTTGTCGATCTGCGCACGCTGGAGCGTGCCCGAAAAATCGACGTAGATCGACTTCCACTCGCTGAAGACATCGAGCACCTGGATGCCGCCTTCGCGGTGACCGTTGCCGGTGCCCTTAGTGCCGCCGAAGGGCAGATGAATCTCCGCGCCGATGGTCGGTGCATTCACATACACGATGCCGGTGTAGAGATCGCGCATGGCGCGGAAGGCGGCATTCACGTCGCGGGTGTAAATCGCAGACGACAGACCATACGGTACGTCGTTGGCGACATCAATCGCCTCTTCCAGGCTATCGACAGTGATGATCGACAGCACCGGACCGAAAATCTCTTCCTGGGCGATGCGCATGGTGCGCTGCACGTCGGCAAAAATTGTCGGCTGGTGGAAGAATCCGTAAGCATAGTCGCCGTCGCGCAGCGTCTGCCCGCCGACGACCAGCCGCGCCCCCTCGCTCGCGCCGATTTCGACGTAGCGCTGCACGGTTTCGAGCTGGCTCTGGTTGATCGACGGTCCCATCTCGACGGTTTCGTCGAGCCCGTTGCCGATCTTCAGCCGCTCGGCGCGATCCGCCAGGCGCTCGGTCAGTTCGCCAACCACGGCGCGATGGGCGATCACCCGCGAGGTAGCAGTGCAGCGCTGGCCGGTCGTGCCGAAGGCGCCCCAGATGGCGCCATCGACGACCAGATCGAGGTTGGCGTCGTCCATCACGATCATCGGGTTCTTGCCGCCCATCTCCAGCGAGACGTGCTTCATCCCTTCGGCGCCGACGCGCGCGACTTTGCTGCCGATCTCGGTCGAGCCAGTGAAGGAAATGACCTGAACGTCGGGATGGCGAATGAGCGGCTCGCCGACGCGACTGCCGCTGCCGGTGACGATGTTGACCACGCCATCGGGAATGCCCGCGTCGAGCAGGCATTGCACCAGGTTGTACACCGATAGCGGCGTGTCGGAGGCGGGCTTGATGACCACGGTGTTGCCGACGATCAGCGCGGGCAGGATTTTCCAGGACGGAATCGCCATTGGGAAGTTCCACGGGGTGATCAGCCCGCAGACGCCGACCGGCTGGCGCACCGACATCTGGAACTTGTTCGGCATTTCGGAGGGGGTCGTCTGCCCATAGAGTCGCCGTCCTTC
>DAOTWI010000546.1:0-5323 GCA_034436075.1 Roseiflexus sp. | reverse complement strand
GTGAAAATGCAGATGCAGCGCGTCACCTGCGCACCTTCGGCGCGCAGGGCGTCCGCCGCCTGGAGCGCGCTCTCTCCGGTGCTGACGGTATCTTCAAGGAGCGTCACACGCCGCCCCGCGACGGTTGCTCCTTCCACCTGCCGTCCGCGTCCGTGCCCTTTGGCGCTACTGCGCACATATGCCATGGGGATGCCGAGCGCCTCCGCGACCCACGCAGCCCACGCAATGCCGCCGGTGGCAGGTCCGGCGACAATCTGCGCATCGGCGCACTGCGCGACGAAGCCGCGTGTCACAATCCGTCGTGCGGCCACATCCCCCAGCAGAATGCGGTTGTCGCAGTAGATTGGCGAACGCAGACCGGATGCGAAGATGAACGGTTCACGCGGGCGAATCAGCACGGCGCCAGCTTCCAGAAGAGTGGACGCAATCTCATAGGTGATATCGGCGGTCATGGGCAATCCTTTCCCGGCATAGTCGTATATGGCCTGGTCTGGTCCGCGAAGCTTGCCTTCGCGTCCCGTAGCCAGCGGCTTATGAGCACTGAGAAATGCCTCTGGTAGACTGGTGTCTCCAGGTCGCATGTTCGCTGAGCGGCGGGCTAACGAACATTCAGAAATACATCTGATAGCCCTGAGCCGCCGGGTCGCGTGTTCGCTGAGCGGCGGGCTAAAGCCCTCGCTCAGTCCATAGAAGCCCCTTCGGGTCTTGCACGATCTTAGCCGGGGCTTCAGCCCGCAGCGCCCAGGAATACCGGGCTATTTTCTTCATCTTTATCAGCCTGCAGCGTCCTTACCCGAATCCTTTCCGATACAGCGCGCTCACTGTCGGGAATCATACCACAGGCGCAGGCGCCCCTCTGTGGTGAGGGTTCAGGGATGAATGGTCAGACAGCGTCCCTGCGCGGTGGACTAAAGCCCTTGCTCGGGTCAGGCAAGCCCCTGCGGAGCTGCCACAGGCTGCGCGCGGAGATAACGCAATCTCGCCCGCTATCGCGCTTTTTCTTCGGGGTCTGGGGCGACGCCTGGCGCGCGGGTCAGCCTCGAAGGGGCTTTCATGTCCTCAGCGAGGGCTTCAGCCCGCAGCGAGACGGCGGTTCCTGACAACTCATGCCGGCGCCCTCTGTTGTGACATGCATTCGCCAGTTTCTCAACCTTCAACGTGAAAATCTTCCATCATCCGCTTCCATCGTGCTATACTACGCACTGTGTGGCTCAGGCGGACAGCGTAGTCCTGATTCGATTTGCTCAACGAGGAGGACAGGAAGTATGACTATGGAGCAGGAAAGCGCGCTCGCCAGCGCGCAGCGCCAGTTCGACATCGCAGCCGACGTTCTGCAGCTCGAACCTGGTCTCCGCCGCATCCTGCGAGTTCCGCAACGCGAACTGACGGTGACGTTCCCGGTGAAGATGGATGACGGCCAGATCGAAACGTTCGTTGGGTATCGCATTCATCACAACATCACCCGTGGTCCAGCGAAGGGGGGCATTCGCTACCATCCCGGCGTCACCATTGATGATGTGCGCGCCTTCAGCATGTTGATGACCTGGAAGTGCGCAACGGTCAACATTCCCTACGGCGGAGCGAAGGGTGCAGTCGTAGTTGATCCGCGCAAACTGTCGATGGGCGAACTCGAGCGTCTGACCCGCCGTTATACCTCTGAAATCAGCATCCTGATCAGCCCGGATCGCGACATTCCTGCGCCCGACATTGGCACCAACCCGCAAGTCATGTCCTGGATTATGGACACCTACTCCATGCACAGTGGCCATACGGTTCCGGCGGTCGTGACTGGCAAGCCGATCGAGATCGGCGGCTCCTATGGGCGGCGCGAAGCGACGGCGCGCGGGTTGGCGTATGTGCTGCGCGAAGCGGCTGAGGCGTTGAGCTTCCCCATCGCTGGTGCACGGATTGTGATCCAGGGGTTTGGCAATGTCGGCGCCACCTGTGCGCGCTTGCTGGAAGAAATGGGCGCCACGATCATCGCCGTGTCCGACAGCAAAGGCGGCATCTACCGGCGCAACGGGTTGCCGCTTGCGTCGGTCGTTGCGCACAAACAGCGCACCGGCACAGTCGCCGATTTTCCGGAGGCGGATCGCGTCACCAACGCCGAATTACTCGAACTGCCCTGCGATATTCTGGTACCGGCTGCGGTGCAGACGCAGATCACGGCGCGCAATGCCGATCGCATTCGCGCGAGAATCATTGGCGAGGCGGCGAATGCTCCGACCACGCCGGATGCCGATGCGATCCTGTATGACCGCGGCATTTTCGTTATTCCCGATATTCTTGCCGGCGCCGGCGGCGTGACTGTCAGTTATTTCGAGTGGGTGCAGGGGTTGCAGGAGTTCTTCTGGACCGAACGCGAAGTCAACGCCCAACTTGAGCGCGTGATGGTCGGCGCGTTCAATCACGTGCTGCGCACCGCGCACGAGCGCCGTGTTCATATGCGCACCGCTGCCTACCTGATCGCGGTCAATCGGGTGGCTGACGCGACGCGCATCCGTGGCATCTATCCGTGAGGCGGTATGGCTGAGCGGCGCAGGCGCCTTGGCGATTGGGGCGAGAGCGTGGCGGCGCGTTACCTGGCGCGTCGCGGGTATGAGATACTGGCGCGGAAGTGGCGCTGCGCCGCTGGCGAGATTGACATTGTGGCGCGCCACGATGGTATGCTGACCTTCGTGGAAGTGCGCACGCGGCGCGGCGCCGATCCTGGAATGGCTGCCGAGTCGATTACCAATGCCAAACGCACACGCCTGACGGCGCTTGCGAGTGTGTTTCTCGAAGCGCACGATCTTCCTTCCGACACGCCATGGCGGATCGATGTGGTGGCGATTGCCGCCGGATCAGGGGAGCAGGCGGCGTCGATTGAGCATATTCCGTATGCGGTCGAAGAGGCAGAGCGAGGTTGACCGATGGCATTCATCCATCCAACGGCTGAAGTGTCGCCGCATGCTGACATCGGCGAAGGAACGCGCGTCTGGCATGGCGCGCAGATCCGCGAGCGCGCCCGGATCGGCAACGGGTGCATCGTCGGCAAGAATGCCTACATTGATTTCGAGGTCATCATTGGCGACCACGTCAAGATTCAGAACAATGCGTCGCTCTATCACGGATTAACCGTCGAGGACGGGGTGTTCATCGGACCGCACGCCATTGTGACCAATGATCGCATCCCACGCGCCATCAATCCCGACGGATCGCTCAAAGGCGCCGCCGACTGGGTCGTCGGGCGCACCCTGATCCGGCGAGGCGCGTCGATTGGCGCCGGCGCCATTATCGTGACGGGCGTGACCATCGGCGAGTGGGCATTGTGCGGCGCGGGCGCGGTTGTCACCCGCGACGTGCCCGCTCACGCGATCGTCGCCGGCAATCCGGCGCGGATCATCGGGTACATCAGCGCCGGCGGCGTGCGTTGCGCAACCCAGGAAGAAGCCATTGAGCGCACGGTGCAGGAGCAGCAGTCCGCTTCGTAGCGCAGCAGCCGTGCGCAGGTCATAGAGGAGAAAAACGGTGGAACACAAACGTGTCAGTGATGTCATGCACTATGGCGTAATTTCGTGCCGGGTCGAAACGTCGGTTGAAGAGGCGCTGGCGCTCATGCAGGAGCATCGCATCCACGCGCTGGTGATCGTCGATGGACCTGGCTACCTCGCCGGGATCGTGTCACAGACCGACCTGCTGCGGGCATGGAAGGAGGGGTCGTCGTTCGAGACGGTGATGCACGGCTCGGTCGGCGACATTATGACCCGCAGCGTCGTCACCTGCATGCCCGAAATGGAACTCGACCGCGCCATTCAGTTGCTCAACCGCAACCGCATCCATCGCCTCGTCGTCGTCGAAGAGCGCAACGACGGGCGCTTCTGGCCCGTCGGCATCCTGTCGATGAGCGACATCGTGCGCGCACTGGAGAGCGAAGGGATGGGCGCGGGCGGGTCCGGGTAGTGTTGTTCTAGAGCGTGTCTTGTTGATGATGTGCGCCTTTCCCCGGAACCGGGTATATTGAAGGCGGTTCAGTCGTGTCATAACCGCTTCACAATACAACGCCTTCTGCTTCTCTGTGCCCCATACAGATCATGATACACCGGCGTACACCGATCGCTGAAACAGGCGCCTGCCGCCTGCCCATCAACGAAATTATTCAAGGCGACTGTATTCAGGTCTTGAAGACATTCCCTGAGAAGTCGGCAGATCTGATTTTTGCTGATCCGCCGTACAATCTGCAGCTTCGTCATGAATTGCTTCGCCCCAATCAGACGGTTGTGGAGGGCGTTGATGATGCGTGGGATCAATTCGAGGATTTTCAGGAATACGACGCCTTCACCCGCGCCTGGCTCAGCGAGTGCCGCCGGGCGCTCAAAGATGACGGCACGATCTGGGTGATTGGCACATACCATAATATCTTTCGTGTTGGCGCGATCATGATGGATCTTGGGTACTGGATATTGAACGATGTTATCTGGCACAAAACCAATCCGATGCCCAATTTCCGCGGTGTTCGCTTTCAGAATGCGACCGAAACATTAATATGGGCGAAGAAATCGGCTGATCAGAAGAAATATACGTTCAACTACCACGCAATGAAGCACCTCAATGAAGAAAAGCAGATGCAGAACGTCTGGCATATCCCGCTCTGCACCGGCGCCGAGCGGGTGAAGGTCAATGGCAGGAAGGCGCACTCGACGCAGAAACCGGAAGCGTTGTTGTACCGGGTGATACTGTCATCGAGCAATCCTGGCGATCTTGTTCTCGATCCATTTTTCGGTTCCGGTACAACCGGAGTTGTGGCGCAACGACTGAAGCGGAATTACATTGGCATTGAACTTGATCCGACCTACGTTGAGATTGCCCGGCAGAGGATCGCACAGACGCCGGTATCGTTCCTTGATAATGATCTGCTCGAAACAAAATCGAAACGCGACATGCCGCGGGTTGGTTTCGGTCAGCTTGTTGAGGCGCAGTACATCAGCGTTGGTCAGAATGTCTACTCCAGAGATCGAAAAGTTACCGCAGTCGTCAGGGCGGACTCACAACTGCAATGGGGCAATATCGCCGGTTCGATCCACAAAATCGCTGCTCTCGCTCAGAATAAGCCCGCCTTCAATGGGTGGGAATACTGGTATTGTGAGGACCGAGAGGGTGATCTGGTTAGTATTGATAGTATTCGTGAACGGTATCGAGCAGAGAATGGTCTGATGTCGTAATGGTTTTTGAGCGAATAATCCGGTATCGCCGCGTCCAGCCCGCGCAGGCGGGCTGCGCAGCAGGAGCCTGCGGCTTCAGCCGCCGGGCAGGAAGGCGGATAGCAGTATCGCCGCGTCCAGCC
>DAOTWI010000545.1:0-4242 GCA_034436075.1 Roseiflexus sp. | reverse complement strand
GCGCCACGCGCGGGCGACGCGGCGCGCCAGCGTTCCCAGGTTCACCCGGCGCAGATGACCGTCGCCACGCCGGACAGGGCAGACATCACTGAATCTGCGCCAGATCCGCCGCAATCGCGCCCAGCAACTCCGGCGTAATCCGATCTGGTGCGAACCCAGCCATCTGCGCCAGCGTCAACCCCATCATGACACCAACGCCAGCCTGTTCGACGAAGCCGGGCATGTGACGCTCCAGCACCGCGCGTGCGCCGTCGTGTTCGATCAACGCTTTGACCGGCGAGTCGACGCTCAGGTGCACCGGCGGCTTTGCCGGTCCGCCGAAGGCGACGGAGTCGCTCAGGCGAAATACTGCGCGCGCCCGGATGTCCTGTGATGAACTGCCTACAAGAATCTCGAACTTACCCGCTTCGGCGACCCAGGTGTGCTCCAGATCATCCCAGTACGCCAGCGCCTCACGGTCGATCTGGAAGGTGACGGTTTTCGTCTCGCCCGGTTGCAGCGCAACTTTGATGAACCCTTTCAGTTCCTTCTCTGGCCGGGCGACGCGGGCGGCGACGTCGCGCATGTACAGTTGCACCACCTCCTGCCCGGCGACTTGCCCGGTATTTGTTATGTCAACCTGAATGACAAGCCGGTCGTCGGGAGCGATGACGTCGGCGCTCAGGCGCAGATTGTCGTAGCGGAATGTGGTGTACGACAGACCGAAGCCGAAGGGGAAGAGCGGCGCGACCTTTTTCTTCTCATAGTACCGGTAGCCGACGAAGATGCCTTCGCCGTAGCGCACCCGACCGTTTTCGCCAGGGTAGTTGATGTACGCCGGGTTGTCTTCCAGCCGCAGCGGGAAGGTCTGCGGCAGCCTGCCCGAAGGGTTGACATCGCCGAAGAGCGCGTCGGCGATGGCGTTGCCGCATTCCTGACCAGGGTACCACGCCTGGAGCACCGCCGCCACCCGATCCAGCCACGGCATCGTCACCGGCGAACCGGTTTGCAGCACCACCACCGTGCGCGGGTTGGCGGCTGCCACTCGCTCGACCAGTTCGTTCTGCCTGCCGACCAGGTCCATGTGCGGGCGGTCGCGCCCTTCGCTCTCCCAATCGGCGTTCAGCCCGACGAAAACCAGCGCAACGTCGGATTGGGCCGCCAGGGCTGCGGCGCGCTCGATAGCGTCTTCGGCAACTGGCGGCAGATAGCCGAGGCGCACGGCGGCAAGCATGGACGCGCCCTGATTGCTGTATTCCAGACGAAGCACATACGTCTGCCCGGCTTCGAGGGTGATCGGCGCTGTCGCTTCGGCGCTGCCTGCGCCAAAGAACGCATCACCGCGCGTTTGCGCCGTCCAGTTGTCGATGAGCAGCGTGTCGTTGATGAAGAGACGGCTCAACCCGGCGCTGATCAGGCTGAAGGTGTGCGCGCCGCTTTCGGCAGGCGTGAAATGCGCGGTAAAGCGCGCCGAAAACTGGCGCGGATCGACGCCGGGCGCCACCTCGCCAAGCCAGACCTGCTCGCTGCTCCCGGTTGTCGCCTGATAGACCGGTTCGCCAGCAAGGTCGTGGTTGTTGTAGTAAGCGACGGTGAACCCATGCCCTTCGCCGCCGTCGGGCGTCACCAGGGCGCTGTCGAGGCGCGGGAGGGCGCGATGGTTCGTGCAGCCGAGTTCATACCCCAATTTCACCCGCTCGCCGACCCGCGCCGCGATGCCGTTGTAAGGCGAGATGGCATAGTGCGCATTGACCTGCGCGCTCCCGCCGCCCATGATCTGCGCCGTCTTCGCGTTGGGTCCGATGATCGCCAGCGACGACAGGTTCGCCAGATTGAGCGGCAGGATGCCGCCGTCGTTCTTAAGCAGCACCATACCCTCGGCAGCCGCGCAGCGGATGAGCGCGCGATGCTCAGGACGGTCAATCGCCTGCTCAGGAGGAATCTCCGGGTTCTCGAACGCTCCAGCGCGCGCAATCGTGCAGAGCATGCGACGAGCCGACTCGTCGATCGCAGCCATGCTCACCTGACCGCTTTCAACAGCGGCGATTAACCGCTCGCCGCGCCAGCGCGCCGGTCCGGGCATTTCGAGGTCCAGCCCGTTGGCGGCAGCCTCGACGACACTCTTCGTGCCGAACCAGTCGGACATCACGATGCCGTCGAAGCCCCATTCGCGCTTGAGGATATCGACCAGCAGCATTGGATGTTCGCTGGCATACACGCCGTTGACGCGGTTGTACGCCGCCATGACCGCCCACGTCTTCGCTTCCTGCACTGCGGCGCAGAAGGGGGGCAGATAGATCTCGCGCAGGGTGCGCTCATCGACCTCGGAACTGATCGTGTTGCGCTCGAACTCCGAGTCGTTGCAGACGTAGTGTTTGACCGTCGCGCCAACGCCGCGTCGCTGCAACCCGGTGATATACGCGACCGCCATGCGCGCTGAGAGGTATGGGTCTTCGGAATAACACTCAAAGTTGCGCCCATTGAGCGGTGAGCGATGGATGTTGACCGTCGGCGCCAGCAGAAGGCGCGCTCCTTTGGACAGCGCCTCTTCCGCCAGGGCTTCGCCAACCTCTTCGACCAGACCGGTGTTCCACGTGGCTGCCAGCGCAATGCCGACGGGGAAACACGCAGCGGTGACCGCGCCGCCGGCGAATCCGCCCGCGCCACGCGCGCCATTCGGTCCGTCGGTGACCTTGATTGCGGGAATGCCCAACCGTTCGATGGGGGTGGTCGTCCACATGCTCGACCCTGCCAGCAGTGCGACTTTTTCTGCCAGCGTCATCTGTTGCAGCAGCGAATCGATGCGCGCTTCCGCGTCTTTGGTGAGAGCGACTCCGGTGTCGGTCATGGCGGTGTTCTCCCTGGAACGTTTTTCAATAGCGACTAGTGTTGTGTATTCTACATTACCACGAGTCGTGCGTGTGCGCCTGATCCCCGTGCAAACGGAGCCTTCCCGCCCGGCGACTGAAGTCGCGGGCTATGGAAAGCGAAGCCCGCCTGCGCGGGCTGGACTGGGCGATACCGGATTATTTTCTCAAAAACCATAAGCCCTCGCTGAGCACGTGGAAGCCCCTGCGGGGCTGGCGCGATCGTCGCCAGTCCTTCAACCCGCAACGTGCTGGACTATTTTCTCAGTAGCCCATCGCACCAGAATGCCATCTGACAATTCATGCATGGACCCTTGAGACTAAGACGATTCTCATCTAATCTTCGCTCTTTGCCAAACAATCCGGGGCTATCATACGTATGCTTTGAGGGAGCAATCACCACCCTGGCGCTCAGTGCGCCTGCGTGATCACAGTTGTAAGGAGAGACCTGACGTATGAATCGAAACCGTCTGATTCTGGGCGCCGTTGCTGCGCTGATCGCTGTTGTCGCTGGCTGGTGGATCTTCGATAGCGTTCTGGGGGACACCCAGCCCGCCAGCGGTCCGATGACCGCCATCCCGATTGCCGTGCAACCCACGAGTGCGCCAGAACCAACTGCTGCGCCTGCCGCTCCAACGCCAGCGACACCCACAGAAACCGTTGCCGCAGCAACAGCGGCGCCAGCACCCGTTACGCCGACCGAAGCGCCAACCACGCCTCCCGCCAATGTTGCGCCAAATGAGGTGATCCGTTACCAGATCGCCCCTGCTGAGTCGAAGGTCAGTTTCAGGCTCTCAGAAGACCTGCGCGGTCAGCGCGTCGAAGTGATCGGAACGACGAACCAGGTTGCTGGTGAACTTGCTGTCAACCCAAGCGACCTGACGACGGCGCAGATCGGCGTGATCCAGGTGAATGCCCGCACGTTTGCGACTGACAGCAGTAACCGTGATCGCGCGACGCGCAACTTTATCCTGAATACCGACCAGTATGAGTTTATCACCTTCACGCCAACGAGCATTGAAGGACTGAGCGGCAGCGGCGCGCTCGACCAGCCATTTACGTTCACCATTAAGGGTGATCTGACCATCCGCGACATCACGCGACCGGCGGTATTCGAGGCGACAGTGCGCGCCGAATCGGCTGAACGGCTCGCTGGCGTCGCCACCACGACCGTCACGCGGAGCGATTACAACCTCCAGATTCCGAGCGTGCCTTTCGTGGCGAATGTCAGCGATGAGGTGGTGCTGACGATTGAGTTCGTGGCGCTGGCAGCGACGCGGTAGCCCGGCGGCTCGTTCGCCCGGCGACTGAAGTCGCGGGCTACGGGTGCGAAGCCCGCCTGCGCGGGCTAAACCGGGCGGCGCCGGATTAATTTCTCAAAAACCATAAGCCGCGA
>DAOTWI010000544.1:0-4947 GCA_034436075.1 Roseiflexus sp. | reverse complement strand
GTGCCGGTGGCACGCCCCTACCGTCGCCCTTCCCACGTTGAACATGCAACGTTCAACCTTCTAACCTTCAACCTTCCCACCTGCAACCTTCACCTGCGGCGCTTTGCCGTTTTGTTTACCGTTCTGTTTACCATTCTGGGCAATCACCTGCTCGATCCAGTCCGGTTGCTGGTGCCGGGGCAGGAACTTGTAGCCGCTGAAGATGCTCGACATCAGACCATTCCCCTCTTCCATGTCGATCAGCCACGCGGCATACACATGGTGCACGACGAACGCCAGAATGAGGTACATGATGATGTGATGTCCGAGCCGCAGCATCTGGAGCGACGCAAATGACGTAACCCAGTCGGTGAGGGTGTGCCAGATGCTCGCGGGATGCAACTGACCGTAGAGCGTGAAGCCGGTAAAGACGCTCAGACCGTACAGGAAAACAATAATCATGTACGACGTGCCTGCCAGCGCATTGTGCCCGGCGACCTCCGGCGGATGGCGGCGCAGGAAGAAGTAGTACTGGACCGCATGCCACATGTTCGTGCGCCCCTCCTTAGTCAGGAAGGGGAACAACCCGCGCCAGTTCGCCCACTGATTACCGACGAACGCCCAGTAGGTGCGCAGGAGCAGGCTCGCTACAAAGACGTAGGCGAATGCAAAGTGCAGGAAACGCATCGTTCCCATGAAGTAGATGCCCCACGGTTCGCGCGGACTCACGAAAATGTAGGGGTTGGCGATATAGTAGCCGGTGAACGAGAGCATCACGATGCTCAGCACATTGACCCAGTGCGTCAGGCGAACCGGGACTTCCCATACATAGACTCGTCGTCGCATCGCACACCTCACTGCACCCTGACGCGGGTGATCTCAACGCCTCTGGCATCCACCAGGTGAACCGCGCACGCCATGCATGGATCGAATGAATGGACGGTACGCAGGATTTCGATCGGTTGCTCCGGGTCGGCGACAGGCGTGTCAATCAGCGCAGCTTCGTAGGGTCCGCGCACGTCGCGCGCGTCACGCGGCGAGCCATTCCAGGTCGTCGGAACAACCGCCTGATAGTTGGCGATCTTGCCGTCCCTGATCCGCACCCAGTGCCCCAGCGAGCCGCGCGGCGCTTCCATCGATCCCCAACCAACCGCCTCCTGGGGCCAGTTCGCCGGACTCCACTTCGCGCTGTTGTGCACCGCCAGGTTGCCCGACGCCATATTTGCCGCCAGTTCGTCGATCCATTCCGGCAACAGTTCGGCAAGCAGCGCCGTTTCGATGGCGCGCGCCGCAGTCCGCCCCAGCGTCGAGAAGAGCGCCGCCGGACCCACTCCCAGATGCGTGAGCGTCGCGTTGACCAGTTCCTGAATGCGCTGCTGGCCAGAAGCGTACCCGACGAGCATGCGCGCCAGCGGACCAACTTCCATCGGCATGTCATCGTAGCGCGGCGTCTTGAGCCAGGAGTATTTGCTGTCGGTGTTGAGCCAGTCGTAGGGTGGTTGCGGACCGGTGTAGTTCGGGATCGTCTCGCCCTTCCACGGATGGAACGCCTGCTGATCGCCCTCGCTGTAGCGATACCAGGAATGCGCGACATATTCGGTCACGCGCTCGTGGTTCATCGGCTGCGGCTTCTGGTCGATGGCTTTGTTCACAATCACGCCGCGCGGCAACCAGTAACTCGCAACGTTGCCATCCTTTGCCGCCGGGAAGTCGCCATACGAGAGATAGTTGCCCACGCCCGCGCCAAGCCCCGCCCAGTCTTTATAGAACGATGCGATGGCGAGGATGTCAGGAATGTAGACTTTACTCACAAACGTGCGCGCCTGCTCGGCGAGCATCTTCAACTGCGCGATGCGGATGGTATTGATCGCCTGCTGTGCATTCGGGTCGAGCGGCGCTGCCATCCCGCCGACGAGGTACGTCTGCGGATGGGGATTCTTGCCGCCGAGAATGGCGTGAATCCTGATGACGTCCTTCTGCCACTCCAGCGCCTCCAGGTAGTGCGCCACCGCCATCAGATTGGCTTCCGGCGGCAGGGCATATGCCGGATGCCCCCAGTAGGCGTTGCCAAAAATCCCCAGTTGCCCGCTGTCCACGAACTTTTGCACCCGGTCCTGGACGCCCTTGAAGTAGGCTGGCGATGATTTGGTCCAGTCGGAAATGCTCTGCGCCAGGTCCGACGTTTTGACCGGATCGGCTTTGAGCGCGCTGACGATATCCACCCAGTCCAGCGCGTGCAGATGGTAGAAGTGAATAACATGGTCCTGCACATACTGCGCGCCAGCGATGATATTGCGGATGAGCCGGGCATTATCGGGAATCTGAATATCGAGCGCATTCTCGACGGCGCGCACCGACGCGAGGGCGTGGACGGTCGTGCAGACGCCGCAGATGCGTTGCGCAAACACCCAGGCATCGCGCGGATCGCGCCCGCGCAGCACGATCTCCATGCCGCGGAACATTGTCGAACTGCTCCAGGCATCAACAATGCGCCCTTGCTCGATCTGCGCTTCGATACGCAGGTGTCCCTCGATGCGCGTGATTGGATCAATGGCGATCTTTGCCATAGCGCTTCCTCCGCTGCTCTGTTCAACCGGTCAGGACGCGGACGGTCCATCTCTGCCGGGACGGTCGCTCTCTTCGCTTTCGCCCGATGCGATAGCCTTCCCGGACTCTACCGCTGGCGCCTCCGCCACTTTGACTGGTCCTGCAATCTGTTCCACAACGTGAACCGCGCGTTCTGCGGCTTCCACCAGCGTCTCGCCGCCATCGTGCGCCGCAATTGGCTGCATCCGCGCCCGAACTGCGCTTGCGACTCCATGCACCGCGCCAGCTGCCGCCACCACACCAACCGCGACTGCGCCCAGCATGTCGGCGGTTACTTCGACGCCGAAGCCCTCGATGTTCGGTAGACGCTCGTAGAAGGGCGTCATGGTATCCCAGAAGCGCGGCGACATACAGCCAACGCATCCGTGACCGGCGCCAATGGGCCAGTACGAGGTTCCGTTCCACCCGACAGCCGGGCAGTTCGAGAGGGTTTGAGGTCCTTTGCACCCCATCTTGTACAGACACCATCCCAGACGGTGCCCCTCGTCGCCCCAGCGCTCGACGAAGCGACCTGAGTCGAAGTGACCACGACGCTCACAGTTGTTGTGAATGAGCTGCCCATACGCGAAGAAGGGGCGTCCCTGCTCGTCAGTTGCCGGCAATTGCTTGAACGTCAGATAGTGAACGATGACTCCCGTCAGGTTCATCACGTTCATCGGGCAGCCCGGCAGGTTGATCAGATTCTTGACACCAGGAACCGCCTGGCGCACTCCAACCGCACCGGTCGGATTCGGGCTGGCAGCGGGCCAGCCGCCATCCCACGCGCATGCGCCGACTGCAATCGTTGCCAGCGCATTCGAGCACACACGCTCTGCGATGCTCAACGCCGTCCGACCGCCGATGGTGCAGTACACTCCGCCGTTCGCAACCGGGATCGACCCTTCGACGATGGCGATGTACTGTTCTGGATAGTGTTCCACCACAGCATCGAGCGAGTGTTCGGCGCGGTGACCGGCTGGCGCCATGATCGTTTCGTGGTACTCCAGGCTGATCTGCTCCAGCACGATGTCGGCGACGCCAGGCGACTCGGCGCGCAGGAACGATTCGGTGTTGCCGGCGCAATCTTGAAACTCCAACCAGACGACCGGAAGACGTTCGGCAGTGTTCAATGCCCTGGCAATGCGCGGGGTAAAGGTGGCAGGCAGGGCGAGCGTGGCGGTCATGGCAGCGCAGAACTTGAGAAATTGACGGCGTGAGACGCCGCGCGCTGCAAGACGTTCCTCCAACGACGAAGGGCGAGCAGGCATAGACGACCTCCTCGGCTCGGAGAACCGGTTGCGCCAGACGACAGATGTATTCGGAAGAATCGACTAAAAATGGGACGGAGAGAAGTGCGTTGTGGGCACGAGTATAGCAGCGATGTGGACGGTTTGTGTGATGTTTCGGCTACAAAAGGTTAACGAGTAGTAACCCCCTGCTCGCACCCGATAATAGCGCCATCGCGCAGATGGTAGATGGTGGTCGCAAACTCAGTCACCGCTGGATCGTGCGACGCCATGATGAGCGTTACTCCCTCCTGGTCGCACAGGGCGCGCAACATCGTCAGCACCCGTCTTCCGGTGCGGCTGTCGAGGTCGCCGGTTGGTTCGTCCGCCAGAATGATCCGCGGATAGGTGACCAGCGCCCGCGCCAGCGCAACGCGCTGCTGCTGGCCGCCGCTCAATTCGTAGGGTCGGTGATCGGTCCAGTCGGTCAGACCGACGGCAGCAAGCACCCGGCGCACGCGCGCGTCCCACCGGCGCCGAGATGTCCGCCCTGCCAGGCGCAGCGTCAGTTCGACGTTCTCAAACGCCGATGACGTGGGCAGGAGCGCGAAACTCTGGAACACGAACCCGATCCGGCGCCGCAGAGCGGTCAGTTCGTCGGAGCGCATCTGATCGACTCGTCGCCCTTCGATGACCACGCTGCCGCTTGTCGGTCGGTCAAGCCCACCGATGATGTTCAGCAGCGTCGTTTTGCCGCTGCCGCTCGGACCCATGAGGGCGACAAACGCACCCTGTTCGACCGCGAGATCGACGCCGCGCAAGGCATGAACGGCGCGTGCGCCGATGCCGAAGGTGCGGGTGACGCCTCGCACGTCGATCAGCGGTTCCGATGGCGCAGATGTGGCGACATCAGGGGCTGCGTCATCATCATACAGGTAATGGTGGTGCTGATCGCCGGTTGGTTCTTCTGTTGGAATGGCGATCCGGTCGTCTTCTACCGGACGAATGATCACGCCGCCTTCGACGAGTTCGACGCGCGCGCGCCGCCCAATCCCCGCGAGCGCCCGTTGATCGCCGGGGATTTGCAGCCGCCCGGTGCGGTCAACCACGACGAGTTCTTCGGCGGCGCGCGCGCGCGCGATCTGCCCGGTCGCCG
>DAOTWI010000543.1:0-7344 GCA_034436075.1 Roseiflexus sp. | reverse complement strand
CCCGCCCGCAGGCTGCAACGCCGACGCCAGCCCCGGCTGCTCCGGGCGCGTGGGCGCCACGCCAGATCAGCGGCGTTTCGTTGCGCGGATCGGGAGCAACCTTCCCCAACCCGCTCTATCAGGCGTGGATCAGCGTGTACAAGAATGTCGTCCCCGGCGTGACCATCAGCTACCAGGGCGTCGGTTCCGGTCAGGGCCAGACGGACTTCGTTCGCTATCTGACCGACTTCGGCGGGACGGACTCGGTGGTGCCCTCTGAGCGCATCCGTACTGAAGCGCCGGATACGCTGCACGTGCCGATGGTGATTGGCGCCGTCGTGCCGACCTACAACCTGCCAGGCTTGCCAGCCGGAACGGTGCTGCGCTTCTCGTCTGACACCCTCGCTGGCATTTACCTTGGTGAGATTACGCGTTGGAATGATCCGCGAATCGCTGCTGACAACCCCGGCGTTGCGCTGCCGGATCTGGGGATTACCGTCGTCTATCGTTCGGATAGCTCTGGTACGACGTCGATCTGGACTGACTACCTGTCGAAGGTGAATGAGCGCTGGCGTACAACGGTCGGCACCGGCACGACGGTTCGCTGGCCCGTCGGGATCGGCGCGCCGGGCAACGCTGGCGTTGCAGGCGCCGTGGTTCGCACGGAAGGCGCGATTGGCTATGTCGAGCAGGCGTTTGCTGTGGGCAACCGGCTGCCGGTTCCGGCTCTGAGGAACCGGGCGGGCAACTATGTGCTGCCGACGACCGAAACGGTCTCGGCTGCTGCGGCTGGCGTGCCGATCCCGGATGACCTGCGCTATTCGATTACCAATCCAGACGGTCCCAACTCCTATCCGATCGCCGGTCTGACCTGGATCCTGATCCGTGAGCAGACCTATACTGATGTGGCGAAGGCGCAGGCGCTCACCGATTTCCTCTACTGGGCGCTGACCGAGGGTCAGGGCGCTGCTATCCGCCTTGGGTATGTTCCGTTGCCGACGGAACTGCGCATCAGGGCGATGCGGCAGTTGAACAAAGTCCGTGTGGGCGGACAGCAGGTCTTCACCGAGCAGCCGCGCTAATGCTCACACTCGTATCTTCTCCCCTCTCTCTCCTGAGGGAGGGGAGAAGATTGAGTTATAATCAAGTGTACCATAAGAAATGGAGTGATAACGTCTTATGGCAAATGTCCAGGCGCAAACAGCAACCAGTTTTCGAGAACGTCTCGCGCAGCGCACGCAGCACGGCGATGGCATTTTCTGGGCAGTCACGCTCTTTTTCGCTCTAGTGGTGATCGCGCTCGTGGTTGCAATTGGATGGGTGACATGGAACGACTCGGCGCTTGCGCGAGAAAGGTTTGGACTTGGATTTTTTACCTCATCTGAATGGAATCCTGTTGAAACTGAAGTTTCACCCGAGAGTTTCGGCGCTATGCCGGCAATTGTCGGAACGCTGATCTCCTCACTCATTGCATTGATCCTCGCCGCTCCCATTGCGATTGGCATTGGTATTTTCCTGGCTGAACTCTGCCCGCCATCACTGCGAATGCCGCTGTCGTTCATGGTTGAATTGTTGGCAGCCATCCCAAGCGTCATCTATGGCGTGTGGGGGGTGATGGTCTTTGCGCCGTTCTTCACACGGTATATTGCGATACCACTCTCAGACAGCATGCAAGATGCCATTCCGTGGCTTTCGAGCAATCAGGTCGCGTCGGGCCGCGGTTTGCTCGTTGCTGGCATTATCCTGGCGATTATGATCCTGCCAACCATCGCGGCTATCACGCGCGATGTGCTGACCCTGGTGCCCAACACGCAGCGCGAGGTGATGCTGGCGCTTGGCGCTACGAAATGGGAAGTGATCTGGCTGTCGGTCGTGCCCTATGCGCGGGCTGGCATCGTCGGCGGCGTGATGTTGGGGTTGGGGCGCGCGCTGGGTGAAACCATGGCGGCGACCATGCTGGTCGGCAACCGGCCGCAAGTGCCCGGATCGCTGCTCGAACCGGCGACAACGGCAGCGTCGCTTGTCGCCAGTGAACTGACCAATGCGCAGAGCCTTCTGCACGAGAGTGCGCTAGTGTTGATCGCGCTGGCGCTCTTCGCCATTACGCTCCTGTTGAACTTGATTGCTCGTCTGTTGATCTGGTTTGTCAACCGCGGTCCAGTGGGGAGTGCGCGCGCATGAGCCTGAAATCGAGCCGAATGCCAAACTACCAGCGCCGCAAAGCGACGGATGCGTTCATGCGCGGCCTTGTGCTGTTTGCCACCGGGTGCGCCATTGTGCCGCTGGTTTTGATCATCGGGTATGTGGTCGTTATTGGCGGCGGCGCGTTAAGCTGGGAGTTTTTCACGGATGTCTATCAGCCGCCGATGACAGAGGCGACAATGGACATGATTGGCGCTGCTCCTGGCGGCGACGTTCCGTTTGATCCCAACGATCCCTTTGCCCACCTCAATCCGGGCGCTCTGACCGGCGCTGAGGGCGGCGGCGGCGATGAGAAAGGCGCCGATATTCTGGAAGCGACAGCGCGCGGCGGCGTTTTCCACGCCATCGTCGGAACGCTGCTGGTTACGTCACTGGCGGTGCTCATCGCCATGCCGATTGGCATCCTGGCTGGCGTGTTTTTGTCGGAGTTTCCGACCAACTCTGTCGCAACGGTTGTCCGGTTCGCCTGTGATGTGCTCTCCGGTGCGCCGTCAATCATTGTCGGCGTCACGGCATATATCCTGATCGTGAACGCCAGGAATCCCGAGACTGGCCAACCGTATGGTTTTAGCGGCATCGCGGGCGCTATCGCTCTGACCTTCCTGATGGTGCCGACGATTACGCGCACTACTGAGGAAGTGCTGAAACTCGTGCCGGAGGCGACGCGCGAAGCGGCGCTGGCAATGGGCGCAACGACCTGGTACTCAACCTTCACCGTCGTTATTCCGACCGCGCTCTCTGGCATTGTGACCGGTATTATGCTCGCCTTCGCCCGCGGCGCTGGCGAGACGGCGCCCCTGATTATGACGGTGCTGGGCAGCAATGTGCTGGTGACCAGTTTGCTGCAACCGATTGCTGCATTGCCGCTGGTCACTTATCGGTATACAGAGTCGCCGTTTCCGAGCGAAAATACGCTTGCATGGGGCAGTGCGTTCGTGCTGATGATGCTGGTGCTGCTCGTCAATATCCTGGTGCGTATTGCGACCCGCAACCGGTTGCGGATGCGATGAGCGCGAGACGACCGGTATATCAATTCTGGGGTTTCTCATGACAACTCCTTCGATGCCGACACGGGCGACAATCGAAATCCGCAATCTCAAGCCGTATTACGGCAAGCGGCTGGCGGTTCGGCCCGTCAATATGACGATTGATGCGAACAAGATCACCGCAATTATCGGACCGTCCGGTTGCGGCAAGAGCACCGTGCTGCGCTGTCTCAATCGCATGCACGAAACGATTCTCGGCGCGCGCGCCGAGGGTCAGGTGATGCTCAACGACGAAAACATCTATGCCCCCGACGTCGATCCGATGCTCGTCCGGCGAAAAATTGGCATGGTGTTTCAGCAGCCAATCGCGCTGCGCACCCGTTCGATCTTCGAGAATATCGCTATTGGTCTGCGCCTGGCTGGCATCAACAATAAACAGGTGCTGGCGGAGCGCGTCGAAGCCAGCCTGCGCGCGGCAGTCTTGTGGGACGAGGTGAAGGATAAGTTGAACCAGGCGGGCACGGCGCTTTCCGGCGGGCAGCAACAGCGTTTGAGCATTGCACGCACGATCGCGGTGGCGCCAGAGGTGATCCTGTTCGATGAGCCGTGCTCGGCGCTCGACCCGATTTCGACGTTGAAGATCGAAGAACTGCTCCTCGAACTGCGCAAACAGTATACCATCGTTATTGTGACGCACAATATGCAGCAGGCGGCGCGTATTTCCGATAATACCGCCGTCTTTATGGTCGATACGGATGATGGCGTGCCAACCGGCGTGCTGGTGGAGTATAATCAGACGGCGAAGATCTTCACCCAACCCGACGATCCACGCACTGAGGACTATATCAGCGGGCGGGTAGGATAATCATGTCTAAGCACGAGGAGCGCATGGAAGAAGCAACCCAGGGATCATCGCGATTATTGAGCGGATTCGCAGGGACAGTCGCTCAGGCGAAAGAGCGGATAGCGCACACGGCGGCTGAAACGAAGATAGAGGCGATCGACTTCAACTTCTACTACGGGACGTTCCAGGCGCTGAAGAATATTAATATCCGTATTCCACAAAACCGTGTAACCGCAATCATCGGTCCGTCGGGATGTGGCAAATCCACGCTCCTGCGGGCGATCAACCGGATGCATGATCGCACCCGTGGCGCTCGTGGCGAAGGACAGTTGTTGCTCGGCGGCGCCAATATCTACGGCGAGATCGATCCGGTCAAACTGCGCCGCCGGGTTGGTATGGTGTTTCAGCGCCCTAACCCGTTCGTCAAGTCGATCTACGAAAATGTCGCCTATGGATTGCGCATTCAGGGCGTGAGCAACCGGCGTGCGCTCGATGAGAAAGTTGAACTGGCGCTCCGGCGCGCAGCGTTGTGGGACGAAGTGAAGGATCGCCTGCATAAGGCTTCGGGCACGGCGCTCTCCGGCGGTCAGCAGCAGCGCCTCTGCATTGCACGCGCAATTGCGGTGGAGCCGGAGGTGGTCCTCATGGATGAGCCGTGTTCGGCGCTCGACCCGATTGCAACGATGAAGATCGAGGACCTCATCCACGAGTTGCGCGAGAACTTCACGATCGTGATCGTGACGCACAACATGCAGCAGGCGATGCGCGTCTCGGATATGACCGCCTTCATGCTCATGGATCGCACGACGCGCGCCGGTGAGCTGATTGAGTTCAGCCCGACCGATGAGCTCTTCACCAACCCCAAAGATAAGCGCACCGAGGATTATGTGACCGGGCGGTTCGGGTAAGGAATAACAAACGCCGCACTGTTCAGTGCGGCGTTTCCCGATACGATCCCCTTGTGATCAGGCGACCAGTTCCTCTTCCTGCGCGTACTCGCGGATGGCTGGCGCCTGCCGCGCCCGGCGGCGCGCCTTGTATTCGACCACCGCCAGCAGTTCGTCCGGCGTGACGGACGCTTCCGCAGCGGCGATATCCAGTGGCATGGCGTTCGATGCGCTGATGTGATACGTCCGCAGAACACGGCGCGCCTCGGGCACCCGCTCGGCAACGTCTTTGACCGTCTGCTCTTCGTAGTTCTTGTGCTGCATGGTAGCCTCCTCGTTTGCTTTTCCTCGCTCCTGGGAGGGCGTCGTCTGCGTCGCCGCTCCTGAAAGGTTTCCGCATCACTGCGGTTCCGTTGCTCTCAGTATAGCATGTGATATGGTTATTTTCAACAAGAAAACCATCATATGTGTTGTGCATTTTGTACAAATCGAGTGGTTGCACGCGATGTGGTATGATGAACATACGACGCGGTACGTCACACAAAGGAGGCACGGGCATGGATTTCGCGCTCAGTGAGCAGCACGAGATGTTACGCCAGACGGTGCGGGCATTCGCCGAGCAGGAGGCGCGCCCCACAGCTGCGGCGCGCGACGAGGCGATGGAGTTTCCGGTCGATCTGGTCAGGAAGATGGGCAGGCTGGGCTTGATGGGTGTGGCGGTGAGCGAACAGTATGGCGGGGCCGGGCTTGATTATATATCGTATGCGATTGTGATCGAAGAACTGTCGCGGGTGGATGCCTCGCTTGGCGTGATTGCATCGGTCAACAATTCGCTCGTGTGCTATGGCATTGAAACATTCGGGACGGAAGAACAGAAGCGCGAACTCTTGACGCCGCTTGCCGAGGGGCGCATGCTTGGCGCGTTTTCGCTCTCTGAACCGGGCGCCGGCTCGGACGCCGCCGCGCAGAAAACGACCGCAGTGCGTGACAACGACCACTACGTGATTAATGGCGTCAAAAACTGGGTCACCAACGGCGATTACGCCGATACGATCATTCTGATGGCGATGACCGATCCGGCAAAGGGGTATCGCGGCATCACGGCATTCCTGGTCGATCCGCGCGATCCGGGGTGCAGCATCGTCAAAGTCGAGCACAAACTGGGCATTCGCAGCGCGCACTCGTGCCAGATGGCGTATGACAATTACCGCATCCCGGCGTGGCGACGGCTCGGCGAAGAGGGTCAGGGGTTCAAAATTGCCATGACGATTTTGAACGCCGGGCGAATCGGGATTGCGGCGCAGGCGGTCGGCATTGCGCAGGGAGCGTATGAAGCGGCGCTCGACTATGCCAAAATCCGCGAACAGTTCGGCAAGCCGATCATCGAGAACCAGGCGATCGGGTTTACCCTGGCGGATATGGCGACCCGCATCAAGGCGGCGCGCCTGCTGACCTACGAAGCCGCCTGGCGCAAGGACCAGCACCTCGACTTTGTCAGCGCAGCGTCGATGGCGAAACTCTACGCTTCCGAAACCGCAATGTGGACAGCGACCAAAGCGGTGCAGGTATTTGGCTCGAACGGCTACTCGAAAGAGTATCCGGTCGAGCGCTACTTCCGCGATGCCAAGATCACGGAGATTTACGAGGGCACGAGCGAAATTCAGCGCCTGGTCATTGCACGCGAGATTGCACGGTAGCGTGGCGTATGCCTTCTCTTGCCCGCCTGACCCGAATTGGCATGCTGCTGTGCATTGTGCTGGCGTGCGTGCTGAGCCTCCAGTTGATGGGACTGGCAGCGGTCGATCCGCCGCGTGGCTCGCGGTGGACGGAGGCGCGTGCGCGCTGGAATGCGCAGGCGCTCGACTCATACTCGATTGCGGTGCGGATCGAGGCGCTGGGAAACGTGTGCGTTCAGCGCCTCGAAGTGCGTGGCGCATGGGTGCGCCGCGTCATTGAAAATACCTGTACTGCGCTCTGGGTCGATCCGCTGACCGTTGATGAACTCTTTGCGCTTGCCAGCGATATTGAGAGTATTCCCGCATCGCGCTGCACGCCATCGCCGCACGACTGCCCGTGCCACCGCGTCTTTACCCTGCGTCGCATCGAATATGATGCGGAGTATGGGTTCCCCAGCGCCATTGTTGCGCGCTCTGAGGTGCGATTCCATCCTACGGCGCGCGATTTCTGGGATCATCTCTGGGAGGAACGAAGTCTGCCGGTCTGCCAGCCGGCGCGGCGTCGTTTTACGGTGCAGGTGTTGTCGCTGACGCCGCTGACTCCTGAACGCCCGGCGCAGATCTCCGCGATTGACACGCCTTGATCGCCCACGTAGCCAGCGATTGACGCGCCACTGGTGCAGGCATGAGTTGTCATGAAACGACGCTCCGGCTGCCAGCAATTGAAATCGCTCCTGATAGGCCTGCGGCCCCCCCGCTTGCGGGGGGGG
>DAOTWI010000542.1:0-1645 GCA_034436075.1 Roseiflexus sp. | reverse complement strand
GGCGTCGGCGCGGGTGACGGCGTCGCGGCATCGGTCGACGTCGGCGGAGCGGTTGGCGTTGCCGCTGTGGGTGATGGCGTCGCAGGCGCGCTCTGGGTCTCGGTCGCTGCGATCGTCGGGCTGAACGCAGTCGGGGTGCGATTATCGAGCGATGGCGACGGCGCACTGGTTGGCGAAGGTGAAACCGCTGGCGACAGTTCGACCGTCGCGGTTGAATCTGGCGACGGTGTGGCATCCGCCGAGGCTGCTGGCGGAACGGTCTCTGCCAGCGCCGCTGTCGCAGCCACCGGTTCTGGCGACAGAGTCGGGGAGGGCGAGGGATCAGGCGTTGGCGCCTGCGCAACCGGCGCCTGGTCGAGCGTCAGCAGGTACGCCGTCAGGTCGGCAATATCCTGGTCGCTCAGGATTTCGCCAAAGTCGCGCCCGACCACGGCGCGCGCCAGACCTGCCTCGAACCCCGGCACAACGAAATCATCGTGAACCTGGATCGAGCGGCGGATGTACGCATCAGCAGCGACGCCGGGGATGCGTGAACCGGCGCGCAGCGCAACGCCCGCCAGGTTCGGTCCCAAACTATCACCCACAGCCGGATCGACGGAGTGGCAGCCACGGCATGCGACGAACCCGGCAACCTTCACATCACCGGCGAACAGGGCTGCGCCGCGTTGCGGATCGCCGGTGCGTTGCGCAACCGGTGATGCTGCTGGAGTGGCGACCGCGGCGCCAGGCGTCGACTGAGTAGCGACTGCGCCGCACCCCGCAAGCAGCACGAGCCAGAGCAGCAACACCTCTGCTACGTGACGGTGACGCATAAATTGGAGCCTTCTCCTTATGACCTGTGTTGATCTCACACAAAGGCGCACAGGCGCAAAGACGCCATGCCACATGCTCAAGCGATGGATGACGGCTCCTGCGCCCTTGAAAGATAGTGAAGGAAGACCTTGTTTAGCATAAAAAAAACTGCGCACAGCGGCGATACAAAGTGTTTACCGGATGTAAACGATACGCCACATGATTAAGGGTTTGCTAAGGGCAAACAGGCGCCTCTGGCTTTGACAACAGCGAGTGTGCAATGCTACACTCACCCGGCGGAGAAGGTGACGCTGCGTAAGATGCGCCAGAGGGACGAGCGCCGCCAGTAACGCAGGCAGCTCCAGCGTAGGGGCGCTCACAGGGGAGCGCCCCCAATGCGACTATCATTAGATGCAGGCAGGAATTGACAGGAAGGGGCGCACATGACACACCGCCAATCCTGGCAGGCGACACCAGCGGTCCTCCGCAGAACGGTGCGTCAGATGCCCTCCGTGACGCGTCGCGGCGCCGACCCGGGTTCTGACGTGCAGGTACGGCATCCTGGCACCATTCAGCGCCTGGGCATGATTAGTCAGTAAACGAAGTTTCCCGACTTTTTCAGCTCTGAGCGCAACGAAGGTTATCATGCACAGGACGCGGCGGATTCTTCACCACACGCAACCGATGAATCACCGGAAGGGCGCCGGCGCGACGGGTCAGGAAACAACGCTCCGGCTGCCCTCCCTGCCCCCCGCAACCGGGGGGGCAGGGACGAGTTTTTGGGCAAACTCTCATGTTAAGTTGCCCGTTTCAGGCATCAGAATGCCTCAAATCACCCTCTCCAGCAGAGCTG
>DAOTWI010000541.1:0-5342 GCA_034436075.1 Roseiflexus sp. | reverse complement strand
CCCGCCCGCCGCCGCGCCGCATGCCCGGCGCCGTCTGGATCGTTTGCTCACCGGCGGAGACCGGAACAACCTCAATCTGACCCTCAGCCGTGCGGCGGCGTACTTCCGCGCGCGGCACTTCGGCGCGCAGCAGACTATCGACAGCACTCGCAACGTCGGGGTAGACCGTCACCTGATCCCAGTTCTGAATCTCGACCAGAATATCGAAGGTTGGCGGCGCCTTGCGTTCGAGCACCGTCTTCTGCGTCCCGCGCCGTCGCGCCTCCTCGTCGCCCAGCGTCACCGCCTGAATGCCGCCAATCAGGTCCGACAGGGTCGGGTTCGACAGCAGGTTCTCCAGCGTCTGCCCGTGCGCCGTACCGATCAACTGGACGCCGCGTTCTGCAATCGTGCGCGCCGCCAGCGCCTCGAGTTCCGTCCCGATCTCATCAATGACGATCACCTCCGGCATATGGTTCTCAACCGCCTCAATCATCACCGCATGCTGTTCCGACGGGCGCGGCACCTGCATACGGCGCGCCCGCCCGATGCCGGGGTGCGGAATATCGCCATCGCCCGCGATCTCGTTCGACGTATCGACAATCACCACGCGCTTGCGCAGGTCTTCCGCCAGCACCCGCGCCGTTTCGCGCAGCATGGTTGTTTTGCCGACGCCAGGGCGCCCCAGGAGGAGCACACTCTTCCCGGACTCGATCAGATCGCGCAGAATGACGATCGTGCCAAAGACGGCGCGCCCGACGCGGCACGTCAACCCGATCACGCGCCCGGTGCGATTGCGGATTGCCGAAATGCGATGCAGCGTGCGCGGAATCCCGGCGCGGTTATCCTCGCCGAAGGCGCCGATGCGGGCAATCACATAGTCGATATCGCCCTGGGTCACTTCACGATCACTGAGAAAACGTTCGTGGTTACGGTAGCGCGCTTCGGGGAGTCGACCAAGATCCATGATCACTTCCAGCAGGTCTTCCTGATCGTCGGGACCTGCCTCAATCGCCTGACGAATAGGTGGCGGAAGCGTCTCGAGCAGCAATTCGATATTGCTGGTAATATCCCGTTGTATTGCCATAGAGTCGTCCATCCTCACATCGAGAGGAAATGGTTGGTATCGGCGGGTGGGTCTCCGGACTTTCGAGCACTGGAGCGAGGATCGATCGCCGTGCCGCGACGGTCGTTTGTTTACAGAGCAACATCTGCTCGGCGACCGGCTGAAAACCGAGATCGCCCGCGGGAAGAAACAACTCTTGCTGATAATCGCGCAGCATCAGGTAGACCGGCAGCGCATCACGAATCTGCGCCAACCCGAAGCGCAGCACGTCGGTCATCTGATCGCGCGCTTCCGGCCTGATCAACAGCGAGAACACATGGCCCGCCGGGCCAGTCGTGCGATGCAGATACGCAACCATCCGATCACCAGCGCCGAGCACCCACGCATTTCGATAGGGGCGACGCCAGACGCGATCAAGCGGCAGCATCCACGAGCGGGCATCGCGCGCCTCGAAGAGTTGCACCTGCCGGGGGGTGACGGCGCCGTACAGTTTATGGATCGCCCACACATCGTGGTTCGCCTGCGGGCGCATTGGCGCGAGCGTCGTTCCCTGATCCCAATCCGGGCCATCGAGGCGCAGCACCATCTGTTGCGTGTAGCCGATAAAGCCCAGTTGGCGAAAGACCTCGCGCAGTTCGTCGTGGCGTTGCGGCAGCGCCGCATAGATCCGCTGCACCCGCGCCGCGCCGACTTCAATGCTCAACGATTCGAGCAGGCGAAACCAGACATCCGGGTCGGTCGGATGGCCATTGCCGCCGCCATACGCCGCCATGAGCGCCACATCGTGCTCCGGGCGGCCGCGCCGCCCGATCGACTGCACCAGTGCACTGAGCGCCCCCTCACGGTAGACGAACGTTGCGCAATCCTGCACGCTCCCTTCCAGCCAACAGCGCAGCGCAAACCAGAAGGGGCGGTGCGGCAGCACCAACATCGCCTCATTGAACAGCGTCACCTGGCTGCGCGGCTTCCGTCTCAACGTCCAGATGTCGCTCAACGTCACTGATCGGATCATGGGCGTTCCCCGACGCCAGATCGCATGTTACATCTCCAGAAAATAGCGATGCATCCGATCATCCGACGTCAATTCCGGATGAAAGCATGTCGCAAGCATGTTCGCCTGCCGGGCGGCAACCACGCGCCCATCATCGAGGCGCGCCAGCGGTGTGACATCACCCCCCAGATGTTCGAGCACCGGCGCGCGGATGAACACCATGCGCAGCGGTTGACGATCCAATCCCTCAACCGGCAGGTCGATCTCGAAACTTTCGAGCTGGCTGCCAAACGCATTGCGGCGCGCCGTTACGTCCATCAGCCGCAGCGACGGTTGATCGGCGCGCCCATCAGCGATACGCTGCGCCATCAAAATCGCGCCAGCGCACGTGCCCCAGATCGGCATCCCCGCGCGCACCCGCGCGCGCAGCGGCTCGATCAGCCCGTACATTGCCAGCAGTTTGCCAATCGTGGTGCTTTCGCCGCCGGGAATGATCAGACGCTCGACCTGGTCGAGGTGTTTGGGCAATCGCACCTGGAGGGTTGGCGCGCCAATGCGTCGTAGCATCTCTTCGTGCTCGCGGAAATCTCCCTGAAGCGCCAGAATGCCTGTCGTCATAGACGATGTCATCGGGCAGGGTGCAGGCGCGCCTGCACCCTGCGACCCTGCTACCAGCCACGCCCTGCCATCAACTGGTCGTGCGGGATTTTGCTGATCTCAATGCCCACCATCGCCTCGCCCAGCCCGCGACTGACTTCGGCGATGATCTCCGGTTCCCTGTAGTGCGTCGTTGCAGCAACGATGGCGCGCGCCCGCCGCGCCGGATCGCCCGACTTGAAGATCCCCGAGCCGACAAACACGCCGTCCACACCCAGTTGCATGAGCAGCGCCGCATCGGCGGGCGTGGCGATGCCGCCCGCTGCAAAGTTGACCACTGGCAGCCGCCCGGTTTCTGCCACCTGGCGCACCAGGTCGTAGGGCGCCTGGATGTTCTTGGCATACGTAAAGAGTTCATCCTCATCCATCGTTTGCAGGCGGCGGATTTCGCTGTAGACCGCGCGCGCGTGGCGCACCGCCTCAACGACATTCCCTGTGCCGGCCTCGCCCTTGGTGCGCAGCATGGCAGCGCCCTCCGCCACACGCCGCAACCCTTCGCCCAGGTTGCGGCAGCCGCACACAAACGGGATGCGGAACTTGTGCTTGTTGATATGATGCTCGTCATCTGCGGGCGTCAGCACTTCGCTTTCGTCGATATAGTCGATCCCCAGCGCCTCCAGAACCTGCGCTTCGACGAAGTGCCCGATGCGCGCCTTCGCCATCACCGGAATGGTGACCGCTTCCTTGATCGCCAGAATAAGCTCCGGATCGCTCATCCGCGCCACGCCGCCCTGTGCGCGAATGTCCGCCGGAACCCGCTCCAGCGCCATCACTGCCACAGCGCCAGCTTCCTCAGCGATCCGCGCCTGCTCCGGCGTGACCACATCCATAATGACGCCGCCTTTGAGCATCTGTGCCAGGCCGACCTTTGTCGTCCAGGTCGACTTATCCATGGGTCCGACTCCTTGTCCAGCGACCGACATGCGTTGTCTGGTCTGTCCTTCCATAATCGCAAGCGATATCACACATTATTGTACCATAGATTGTACATCGTCGCGGACCGGAAAGGCGAGAGGTCAGGAGCGGCGTCACGCGCTCCTGACCTCTCGTTGCCGACAATCGCACAGTCGCTCAACGTTACTGTCCGAAGCGCTCCGCCACTGCGTCCCAGTTCACCGTGTTCCACCAGGCGTCGATGTAGTCGGGGCGGCGATTCTGGTACTTCAGGTAATAGGCATGCTCCCAGACATCAACGCCCAGGATCGGAATATGCCCCTGCATGAGCGGGCTATCCTGGTTGGCGGTGCTGTAAATGTGGAGTTTGCCTTCTTTATCCTTCACCAGCCATGCCCAACCGCTGCCGAAGCGCCTGACGCCAGCATCCTTGATCTTCGCCTTGAACTCGGCAAAGCCGCCAAACGTATCGTTGATCGCCTTTGCCAGTTCGCCGCCCGGCTCGCCGCCGCCGTTCGGACCCATGATGTTCCAGAAGAGCGTATGGTTATGATGCCCGCCGCCGTTGTTGATGACCGCCTGCCGGATGCTTTCGGGCACATCGTGGATGTTCATCAAAATCTCTTCGATCGTCGCGTTTTGCAACGACGGATGCCCCTCGAGCGCCGCATTCAGGTTCGTCACATACGCCTGATGGTGCTTGCCGTGGTGGATCTGCATGGTCATCGTGTCGATGTTCGGTTCCAGTGCAGCAAAATCATACGGCAGCGGCGGAAGTGTGAAAGCCATGGGTTCTTCCTCCTTCTCGACAAACAACCGGGTTTTCTTAAGTCTCGCCAGCAATGCGGAAACGACAGCAGCGCCCATCCGCAGCGATGGTTTGCTGCCGCTCGACCGGCGCGCGGAGCAGGTCTTCGTACAGAGCGCGTTCGCAGGCGCAGGCTTGCGGATAGGCGCGCGCCACGCAATCAATCGGGCAGTTGTGTTCAATGAGATCGATCGTGCCGTCTGGCAGGCGACGCCATTCACACATGTAGCCATGCTCGTTCAGAATCGCGACCAGTTCCGCCACCCGCTCCGGCAAAGACCGCCCTTCCAGGCGCGGTGCATACTCGGCATACAGGCGCGTGCGCCGCGCCTCGAACAACTGATCAATGGCATCGTCTCCGCCGCGCGCCCGAACGAACTCCAGCGCGTCGATCAACAGATGATCGTAGGTTTTCGGGAAGAGCGCCTCAGCCGCGTCGGTGAGCGCATACAAATGGCTCGGTCGCCCTACCGCGCGCCGCACGCCGCTGGCATGCACCAACCCGTCACGCTCGAGCAGCGCCAGATGCTGGCGCACCCCCACTGCGCCAATGCCAAGATTCTCGCTCAGTTCGGCAGCGGTCATCGGACCTTTCCGCCGCAACAACAGCAAGATTTGCTGGCGCGTTTCACCCTGTTCGCGGTGTGCGGTCATCATTATGGCGCTCTACTGCGCTCCATCATCCGTACCGGCAGTATAGCACCCGCGTTCTGGCTTTGTCAAGCAAACGCTTTCGTAAGGTTGCGCTTGACATCCAGATAATCAGGGCGTACACTCACGCCGGTGCACGTTCCGGATGCGTTTCGAGGGACAACCAATGGATGCGCTCGCAGGTCAGGTCGTTGTTATCACCGGAGCATCAGGCGGGTTCGGCGAGTTGATCGCCCGGCGCTGCGTCGCTGCCGGGGCGCGGGTGGCGCTGGCTGCGCGCACGGTTGCGAAACTCG
>DAOTWI010000540.1:0-3570 GCA_034436075.1 Roseiflexus sp. | reverse complement strand
TGGGCTTCGACAGGCTCAGCCCACGCCAACCGCCTCGTAACCGGCGTCGGCTTCGACAGGCTCAGCCCACGCCAACCGCTCCTCCAACGGTGCAGGCTCGATTGTCCAGGTTGTATTTGATCTCCCTATGAACTGCGCTCTATGCACATCGACTTCCGACGAGGAATCTTCGCGCCTTTGCGCCTCTGTGTGCGATTCTTTGAAAGGCGCTGCGTTGTGCACACATCGACTTCTGATACAGAATCTTTGCGCTTTCGCGCCTTTGTGTAAGACTCTTTGAGAGGTATCGCGCCATGAACCGCTTCGAAGCGCACATTGAGGAGAACAAGGGACGCTACTTCGACGAACTCTGCGCACTGCTGCGCCAGCCCTCGATTGCGGCGCAGGGAGTCGGCATCGAGGAGACGGCGACGCTTGTCGCGCAGCGCCTCGAACGCCTCGGCGCACAGGTGCAGGTCTTTCGCATGCCTGGCGCTGCGCCAGTGGTGTATGCCAGTATCGGCAGCGGTGAGCGCACGCTCCTGATCTACGACCATTACGACGTTCAGCCGCCAGAACCACTCGATCTGTGGCATTCGCCGCCGTTCGAGCCAATGCTGCGCGACGGCAAACTGTATGCGCGCGGCGTCGCTGACAACAAGGGCAACCTGATGCTGCGCATTCAGGCGATTGAGTCGTGGCTGGCGGCGTATGGCGCCCTCCCCTGCCGCATTAACTTTCTGGTCGAAGGAGAAGAGGAGATTGGCTCGGTCAATCTCGAAGCCTTCTGCCAGAACCACGCCGATCTGCTGCGCGCCGACGGGTGTCTGTGGGAAACCGGCGGCGTGAACGCCCTTGAGCAACCGACGATCATGTGCGGCGCCAAGGGTATCTGCTACGTCGAACTGGTCGTGCGCGGCGCTTCCCATGATCTGCACTCCGCCAATGCAACCATCGTTCCCAACCCGGCATGGCGGCTCACATGGGCGCTGGCAACCCTCAAATCACCCGATGAGCAGGTGCTGATCCCCGGCTTCTACGACCGGGTGCGCCCGCCGTCGGCGGCGGACCTGGCGGCGCTGGAGCGCATTCCGCTCGACGACGAGGAATTGCTGGCGGATTTTGGCATTCCGCAGTTCCTCGGCGGGTTGCGCGGCGTCGAGCGCCTGAAGGCGCACCTCTTCAATCCCACCTGCACGATCTGCGGATTGGTCTCCGGCTACACCGGCGAAGGCTCGAAGACCGTCCTGCCATCCGAGGCGCGCGCCAAAATCGACTTCCGTCTCGTGCCTGATATGGACCCGGCGGAGGTTGTGGCGGCGCTGCGGCGTCATCTTGATGCTCACGGCTTTGATGACATCGCCATGATCGAGTATGGTCACGAAAAACCGGGGCGCTCCGACCCTGACTCGCACGTCGTCCGGGCAATGGCGACAGCAATTCGTGCCGCCTACCACAAGGAACCGGTCATCTACCCGACGATGGCGGGCACCGGTCCGGTCTATCCGGTCTGCACCGCGTTGGGAACGCCGATGACGAGCGGGTGTGGTACGGGGTATCAGGGTTCGCTGGTCCACGCGCCGAACGAAAATATCCGGCTGGATGATTACTGGACGGCGATGCGCTGCATGGGAGCGTTCATTCGGGCGTTTGCGGCATAGCAGTGCACATTCTGCATATCTACAAAGATTACCCGCCGGTTCTTGGCGGCATCGAGGGGCACGTGCGCGACCTGGCGGAAGGTCTGGCGGCGCGCGGTCATCAGGTGACAGTGCTGGTCACCAGCACAACCTGCCGCACATCCGTCGAACAACCGTTGCCAGGGTTGAGCGTGGTGCGCGCGGCGCGGCTGGCGCATGTAGCATCGACGCCGCTTAGCCTGGCAATGATGGCGCTCGCGCGCACCATTCGCGCCGACATCGTTCACCTGCAATTTCCCTACCCTCCAGGCGACCTGGCGGCAATGGCGGCGCCCGGCGCGCCGCCACTCGTTATTTCGTACCAGAGCGATATTGTGCGCCAGCAAACGCTGTTGCGCCTCTACCGGCCGCTGCTGGCGCTGACGTTGCGGCGCGCAGCGCGGATCATTGCGTCCAGCCCAGGGTACATCGCCTCATCGCCATTTCTTCGCACTCACGCTGCAAAATGCGAGGTTGCGCCGATTGGCGTCGATGTGATGCGGTTCACCCCTGGCGACAGGCGCGCAAACACCGTGCCGCGCCTGCTTTTTGTCGGACGGCTGCGGTACTACAAAGGGTTGCACGTGCTGATCGAGGCGCTACGCCAGGTCGAAGGCGTCGAACTCTGGATTGCCGGGAACGGACCGGAGCGCGCGCGGCTGGAGCGACAGCTTGCCGATGCCGGATTGAACCAGCGGGTGCGCTTCCTCGGCGATGTGGCGGATGCTGACCTGCCTGCCCTCTACCGGCAGGCGGATATCTTTGTGTTGCCGTCGCACCTGCGCGCTGAGGCGTTCGGCATCGTGCTGGTCGAGGCGCTGGCGAGCGGATTGCCGTGCATCAGCACCGCGCTCGGAACCGGGACAGATTTCGTGAATGTCCACGAGGAGACCGGGTTGGTCGTGCCGCCAGGAGATGCAACAGCGCTGGCGGAAGCCATTCGCCGCCTGCGGGATGACCCGGCGCTGCGGGCGACGTATGGCGCGACAGGCGTGCGCCGTGCGCAGACGCTCTTCTCGCGGGAGCGGATGCTGGACGTAGTGGAGCGGGTCTATCGCCAGGCGGCGCGCTAAATGCGCTTCGCTTCACTCAATCAGTGCGCCCAGAGACTCGATGACATACTCCGGCTGGATGGTCGCCTCCGCCAGTGTACGGCGGTCGGTGGCGCCGGTGAGTGTCAGCGCGGTCGCCATGCCTGCGGCGCGCCCCATGGCAATGTCGGTCTCCAGCCGGTCGCCGACCACCAGACATTGTTCAGGAGGCAGGCGCAGCGTCTCGGCAATCGTCTGCACCATGATCGGCGAGGGCTTGCCGACGACGACCTCAACCGGGTGTGCGGTGCATGCTTCGATGGCAGCGATCATTGCCGCCGCGTCCGGCTCGCCGCCTGTGGGGGTCGGGCAGTAGCGGTCGGGGTTGGTGGCCACGAAGCGCGCCCCGGCGCGAATGGCGTCGAAGGCGATCTGCAACTTGCGGTAGGTGAAAGTGCGGTCGAATGAGGCAATGACGAACTGCACGCCATCGGCGCTGTCGGCGAGATCGAACCCGGCAGCGCGCAGTTCATCGCAGAGGGGCGGTTCGCCAACGACGAACACGCGACTCCCCGGCGCTTCCGCCAGCAACCAGCGCACCATCACATACGATGAGTTGATGACCTCGTCTGCCGTCGCCGGAATGCCGAGCGCGGTCAGTTTCTCCGCATACTGGGCGCGGGTGTGGGTCGGGTTATTGGAAAGGAAGATAACCTGCGATCCCGCAGCCCGCAGGCGCGTGATCGCCTCGGCTGCGCCGGGCAACAGGGCATCGCCAAGGTAGACGGTGCCGTCGAGGTCGAAGATATAGGCGTTGTAACGAGGGATGGACATGCTGGGAGAACCGAGAACTGAGAACTGAGAACTGAGAACTGAGAACC
>DAOTWI010000539.1:0-4253 GCA_034436075.1 Roseiflexus sp. | reverse complement strand
ACGTCATGTAGTATGGCGCATACCCTGCGGGACCGGTGCCAAACAGCCAGTGATCGCCAACTACGCGCAGATTCGTTTCCCACAGGCTGGCACGCTGGTCCGCGCCTTCGCTCAACTCAGCCGCGATCATCTGGTTCACAAACTCTCGCTGCGTGTAACCGATGATGGCCGCGGCGACGAGCAACACCACAAACCAGCGCCGCGAGCGCATCAACGTCGCGGCAAAGACGGCAACGAGCGTCGGGATCCATCCTGACTTCCAGAGGGTATTGACCAGCATCGTCTGGTACAGGTTGGCAGCGATCAACACTATCAGCAGCAGTCGCCAACGCCAGCGCAGATTCGGCTGCGCGATCAGCAGGCCAAATGCCGGAATAACCGTCCACAATCCCCAGAGACCGCTGTCGGTGAAGATTCTATTCTCGATACGGAGTACCTGCAACCCGGTCATCAACGCACCGAAGAACAGAAAGCACCCGACCAGATACTTGAGCCGTCCTTCGGTCCGGGCGACATTGCCAATCAGAAGTGCCGCGCCAATAGACGCGAGATAGGTGAGCAGGGAGGCGATCTGGACGACGTTGAAGTTCGGTAGCGCGCGCATACGGAGAACCGGGTCACGCCAGACAACCCCCCACACCAGTGAGATGATGCAGGCGACGCCGAACAGTAGGAGTGGGCGATTAACTGGCGATGGCGCCAACCTCCAGCGCTGGTGAATGCCCATGGACAGAACCCAGAGCCCGCAAAGTGCGAGCGTCAGCGCCAGCACGATCGGGACCCTGCTTTCCGTGCCGGTGGGTAGATCGAACGGAATGGTCAATGCCGTAAGCGGCAGCGCCAACACGAGGAGATCGAACTTGTGGTTGGCGATCAGGAGCAGGAAGACGGCGGCCAGCGGGAGAAAAATGAGCAGACCCAGGCGCAGTTGTGCTTCAGCAACCACATATCCAGCAGCCAGGCTCAGCGCCGCCATGCCAAGCAGGATGCCGACCAGGAGCGCTCGGCGTTCCGGCATCTTCAGCCCATTCTGGCGCTCCTGAATGGCTACGGGCGACCGTTGTTCAAACAATATGCGCACGTTATCTATCCCTGCCTTTCAAAACACCCATACTATTCGCATGAGCGCCAGGTAGTTGTGCACTGTCTCGCGTATCACATCATTGCGCCGAACTGCGAGAAGCGCCGATCCCGTCACAACCCGCATCAGGCTGGAGAGCAACAGGACGGATTTGAACAGACGTGTTGTGAAGAAACCATAATGCTTACGAAAAAACTTCACCCGGCTCTCGTAGAGCCTCAGAAACGACTCGCGCCGGACTCGCCGCGAACTACCACCCCACAGATGCGTCGCCGACACTGTGGGCAGGTAGTAGTTCTTATAGCCATGCTCGCGCAGACGATAGCACAGATCGACTTCCTCGGAATACATGAAGAATTGTTCGTCGAAAAGCCCGATACGTGCAGCAACCTCGCGGCGAACCAGCATACATGCACCCATCAAGGCATCTACGGGGCGAGTCTCGTTCATATCCCAGTAGGTCATCTGGTATTTACCGAAGTGGCGACTCCTGGGGAACAGTTGATCCAGAAACAGCGCGGTCCACAGTTCAGTCGCAAGGGTCGGAAAAGCGCTACACGACCGCTGCAACGATCCATCTTCATAGTAAAGCCGGCAACCAACCGAACCCGCGTCCGGATGCGCATCCATGAATGCGACCATACCGTCAACCGTACCCTCGTGGACAAACGCGTCAGTATTGAGCAGTAGAAGATAGCGGCCACTCGCATGGTCCAGCGCCTGGTTGTTCGCTCGTGCAAAGCCAACGTTTTCCCGGTTTTCGATCAGCATCGTCTCCGGAAACCGTTCCCGCACCATGGCTGCGCTACCATCAGACGAAGCATTATCTACAACAATGACCTGGTACTGAGATGTCTGTATCGTATCGTAGAGACACGAGAGCGCCTTCTCGAGCAATTCGCGCCCGTTCCAGTTCACCAGGATCACCGAGACATCTATCGCATTCATGCAGGTATTCCCCTGGCCTGCGCCATGATGTCATGCATTCGTTCAATCGTACTGCGCATACACGCGCACAAATGGTCCGTGCCTCGCATCTTGTGCCGCCTCAGACTGATAGTTGCTCAGGCAGGTGGCGCTTCGACGGCGCCACGGCACGTGGCGCTAACGATGCCACCAGATCGGTGAGGCGCTGCCCGATTGATGACCAGTCATACTTCTGCGCCACAATCTGGCGACCGGCGGATGCCAGCCGCGCACGCAATTCCGGCTCTTCAAGCAGTCGTACTGTTGCAGCAGCAAACTCACCGGCTGTCCGGGCAATCAGGACATGTTCATCTTGCTCGAGATCCAACCCTTCAACACCTTTCGGTGTCGAGATAACCGGCGTGCCGAGCGCCAGAGCCTCCAGCACCTTGAGACGCGTCCCTCCACCACGTCGTAGGGGAACAACTTCACACCACGATCGCGCGATAAGGGACCGGATATCATCAACATAGCCGGCGAAATGCACACCCTCGGTTTGCGGCAAAGCCGCCTGCAGTTCCGGCGGTGCAGCGCCGGTGACGACGAATCGCGCGCCGGGCCGCACTTGTCGCACAAGCGGAAATATCTCGCTGATGAAGTACTTGACCGCATCAAAGTTTGCGTCATACGTCAGAGCGCCCGGGTAGATGAGCGTGTCGGGCTCGGGATGGCCCCAATCCTTGGCGCAACCATGCACATCTGCGCCATTCGGGAGCACGTGAATTGCCTGCATCTCCGGTGCGATATGGCGCACAAGCTGCTGCTCATTGTCAGAGACCACCGTGCATGCATCAAAGTGACGGAGCAAGCGCCGGACATAGGAGGCATGCTTTCGCCATGTCAACCATGCCCGCAACCGGCGATGCATGCTGGTCTGGTTTACGTAGTGCGTGTGTATGTTGCCAACTTCGAGTTCCTCGAGCAATCGCGGCGCTCGGGCAACGTGAAGCGCATATGGTGCCGTATCGATCTGGAAGGCCACGACAACATCAGGCCTGGCATCCGTTGCTCGTTCAGCGACGCGTGCCGCGAATTCAGGGTTCCAGGTTGCCCGCACCGAGGCCGGTTCGGGTCGCCACAGACTCACAATCTGCTCACCTGGTTGTGGTCGCCACACGCGTTGAGGAACGACATCCACCGAGGCGCATACCCGGAGCATGCGCTGTATCTGCTGGGCGCTCACCGCTTCCTGCCGTAACGAAACGAGATGAACGTCGTGCTTCTGGGCCAGGGCACGCAGCAGATTGGCGATGCGTAGGCGCGAACCGTTGTTTGCCGGCTCCGGCCACCAGGATGTGAGAGCAAGGATGCGCATATGATTACACTGACTGGACGATTAACGCAAAGGTCGCAATACGCCGGCATGTACAATCACCAGACAAGGCGTTGCTCGATCACCTATCGCTACTGGCCTCTCGACTCCTGACGACCTGGAGCACAGATGTGCCTTGTGGTATTCTTACCGCCTGTTCGTAGCTTTCCAGGATCTGTTGGGCTGTATTGCGCCAGGTAAACCGCGTCGCGTGCGCGAAGCCACGCTCGCGCAATCGCGCTGCTTCTGATGGGTCGGTCAGCAATCGCTCCAGATACTTCGCCAGAGTGGCGTCATCTTCGGCGTCCATCACCAGCGCGGCATCACCCGCCACCTCGGGCAACGGCCCGCGATCAGAGACAATCACCGGTGCGCCGCAGATCATTGCTTCGAGGATCGGAATGCCAAATCCCTCGAACCAGGAAGGGAAAACGAACGCCTCCGCCATGCTGTACAGCGCGATCAGGTCGGCGCGCGGTGGGTTGATCAGCAGCAGCGCATCGCCGCGTTTGACCGACTCAAACACCACCGGTAACGGGTCCGGCCGGCGCGAAAAATAGACGATCTGACGACCGTGCCGCAGATGTTCCGGCAGGCGCTGCCAGGCGCGCGCCAGAACGCCGGGGTTCTTCAACCCGTCGGCCAGGACAAACGGAAGTGTCACACCATGCCGCCGGCGTACATCGGCGAGCGTCGCCTGATCCTCGATCCGCCGCATATCCGGCGCAGGGGCGTGCGGCACCGCAATGATCCGGTGCGGATCGAAACGACAGTGGCGAAGAATATCCTGCTTCGCGTGCTGTGAAACCGTCAGAAGCAGGTCTGCATCACGCAGCATCAACCGCGACCCGACATGCAGGTAGGTCTGCATAGCCAGATAGCGCAGTGTACGTC
>DAOTWI010000538.1:0-5005 GCA_034436075.1 Roseiflexus sp. | reverse complement strand
GTGGGCATGCCAGGCGCCGTGCGGGTCAACCGCCACGGCGCCTCGCGCACCAAGCGTGACGATCACCCGCCGTGGACCGCGGTGCAGCACAGCGGCGGAAGCGGCGCTCGCCTGATCCGGCGTTTCGATCATTTGCCCGAGTGCGGCGCTCAGTTCGTGCATGTTGATCTTCAGCAGATCGGTCGGCAGATCAAGCGTCGCTGCCAGGGTCGGTCCGCTGGTGTCGATGCACACGAACGTTGCTGGCGGCAACCCGCGCACCAGGTCGATGTACTGCGCTGGCGTCACGCCAGGCGGGACGCTGCCGGAAATGGCTGTGAACGCGGCGTCGCGCGCCTGGCGCCAGACCAGTTCCATGAACTGAGTCCAGTCAGCGGGATTGACCGTCGGACCGATTTCGTTGATCGTCAGATGATCGCGCGCTGCGGGATCGGTGATCAGCAGGCAGATGCGCGACTCGCCGGCGCTGAGCCAGCCCCAGGCGCCTTCAAGACCTTCCGTCTGCGCCAGTGCTGCGATCTGCCGGCCATTCTCGCCGCCGAGCAGGGCGCATGTGCGCACCGGAATGCCGAGCGTGCGCGCTGCGCGCGTGACGTTGAACCCTTTTCCGCCTGCCGAGTCGATCCGCTCCGCAACGCGACACACATCGCTCTGGCGGAATCCGGGAACGATGAGCACGCGATCAATGGCTGGATTGGGGGTGACAGTAAGAAGCATCGACACCTCTTGACGATTCTGCCATACCTGATTAGAATCAGTATGCAACGCGGGAGTGGCGTAGTGGTAACGCGAGAGCCTTCCAAGCTCAAGTCACGGGTTCGATTCCCGTCTCCCGTACCAGATCATAGCACGTCTGGCGTTTGAAACCGTCTCCTGAAGGGGGCGGTTTTGTTTTTTGGGAGGGGAGAACTGAGAACCCAGAACCGAGAACTGATCCCCCTCTCCAACAGTGCTGGAGAGGGGGCAGGGGGTGAGGAAGAAAAAGGCGTCGAGACGATGAAAACATCCCTCGCGCCTGAAAAACTTCACCCTTGAGAGCCGGCGCGCCCATCCGCTTGTGGGGGGGTGGGGGCAGGCGCCAGCCGATGCGCATCGTAGCAAGGACGCACTTTCTTGCTTCGACCATTGACGATCCCGGCTTCAGCGGGTATACTACTACGCTATGGTGTCAATGAAAACCGTGATAGGAATACGACTGCTGATTCGCTGTCATCTGCCAATCGACGACTGGGCGGATGTCACCTTGCCCTCTGCGTCCCGCTGCGCAGAGGGTCTTTTCTTTTATGCACCAGAAGGAGGGCGACGTGACAATCGACTGGGACGATAAATACTCTCGCGAAGGGTTGACGTTCGACGATGTGCTCCTGATCCCGGCTGAGTCACAGGTGTTGCCGGGCGACGTTGACGTCACAACCCAGCTGACCCGTTCTATCAGGATCAATATTCCAATCACCAGCGCCGCTATGGATACCGTTACCGAGCATCGCCTGGCGATTGCGCTCGCGCGCGAAGGCGGCGTCGGGTTCATCCATAAGAATATGTCCATCGAAGCGCAGGCGGAAATGGTGCGAAAGGTGAAACGCTCTGAGAGCGGCATGATCACCGACCCGATCACCATGGGACCGGACAAAACCGTTGGCGATGCGCTCGATCTGATGGCGGAGTATCGCATTTCCGGCATTCCGATCACCTCGCCGGACGGCGACCTGATCGGGATTGTGACCAACCGCGACCTGCGGTTCGAGACGGATCGCAGCCGTCCGATCCGCGATCTGATGACCACGCGCAACCTGATCACGGTGCCCGAGGGCACGACGCTCGAACAGGCGAAGCAGATTTTGCACGAACATCGAATCGAAAAACTGCTGGTGGTCGACCGGCGCGGCAAACTGTCGGGGATGATCACCGTCAAGGATATTATGAAGCAGATCGAGTACCCGAACGCCTGCAAGGATGCGCAGGGGCGCTTGCGGGTCGGCGCGGCAATCGGGTCCTCTGGCGACTATCTGGAGCGCGCCGATGCGCTGGTGCGGGTTGGGGCGGATGTCCTGGCAATCGACACTGCCCACGGGCACTCGCGCGGGGTGCTCGAGGCGGTGCTGCGCATCCGCGAGCGTTACCCGGAGGTGCAACTGGTCGCCGGGAATGTATCGACCGGCGCTGCGACTGCGGCGTTGTGCGAGCGTGGCGTCGATGCGGTGAAAGTCGGGCAGGGACCGGGGAGCATCTGCACGACGCGCGTGGTGACTGGCGCAGGGATGCCGCAGATCACGGCGATTACCGAATGCGCGCGGGTGGCGGCGCGGTTCGGCGTTCCGATCATCGCCGATGGCGGCATTCGCTACAGCGGCGACATCGCCAAAGCCATCGCCGCCGGAGCCTCTACCGTGATGATCGGCTCGCTCCTGGCTGGCACTGAGGAGAGTCCGGGCGAAACAATCCTGTACGAAGGGCGCAGTTACAAGAGTTACCGCGGCATGGGATCGATCGGCGCGATGCAGCACGGCAGCGGCGACCGCTACTTCCAGGGCGGCGCGGGGCGTAAACTGGTGGCGGAAGGCATCGAAGGGCGCGTGCCCTACAAAGGTCCGCTCAGTGATACGATCTTCCAACTCGTCGGCGGCCTGCGATCCGGCATGGGGTACGTCGGCGCGAAGGACATCGAGTCGATGCGGCGCGATGCGCGCTTCATTCGCATTTCGATGGCCGGGTTGATCGAGAGCCATCCCCACGATGTCACCATCACCAAGGAAGCGCCGAATTACGAGCGGCGGTGAGCCCCCCCTTCCCCCCCCTGCCCCCCCGCAAGCGGGGGGGCGCCTGATTATGACTGCGCCGCACGCTCGACGCGCCCGTTGACCGGCACAGGTTCGACCAGCGCGCGAAAGACCGGGCAGAGCCGCTCCACATCCGCCTGAATCTGGCGCAGTTCGTCGTCGGAAACGCCGCCTGATACGCGGGCAACGTAGGCGAGACCGGAGGGCGGGATCGGAGCGTCAGCATCGACTTCCAGAATGCCGCGGAAGTCGATCTGACCGCTCACTTCGACCTCCAGCGCATCGAAGCGCACACCACGATTGACGGCGACAATCAGGTAGGTGTGCGCCAGGCAACTCGCCAGCGACGCCAGCAACAGTTCCGGCGACGTGGGTCCCAGGTTGTACCCTGCCAGCGCCGGCGCCGAGTCGGTCACAATCGTGAACTCGCGGATGCTGACCGGGCGCACGCCTGATCCGCCAGCGACCCGCGCCACCACGCGCAACGGCGCGGGGATAGCGTCGGGGGCGGACAATTTCTCGCGCAGCGCCGCTACACGTTGCGCTTTGAACTCCAGGTATTCGGGAAGGGTGGTCATGGCAAATCCCCCTGTTGGTTCACTGGGCGCGTCATCATCCGCGCCAGATGCGGCATGAGGGCGGGCGCAGGTTCGCGCAGCGCCTCGACGGTTAGCACGCCGCCGAGCAGCAGCATGCCGTAGAACTTGTACGAAACACCGGCAATCGTCAGTATCCCATGCACCGTTCCGTCATAGAAACTCCACTGGTTGCCGTAGGCGATGAGCGCGAAACTGAGCGCCAGCAACGCGGCATACGGCAGCGACACGGCGCGTTCGCGCAGGTGGAGGAGCAGCGCGCCAAATGGCACGACCAGCAGCGTTTCGTAGTGCATCCACGCGGCTGGCGACGCCAGCACCATGAGCAACAGAAACATGCTGTACTGGAGCGCATACCCGGTGCTTTCGCGCGCCGTCGGGCGCAACGCCAGCACACACACCGCCAGTGAGACGGCGCCGGAGATCAGCGTCCCCAGCAGGCGCACCATGTCGTTCTGGTAAATCGTGGCGCTGCGCGGCGAATCGGTCAGGCGGGCAAGGAACCCGGAGATCGTCTGGTTCTCGACCCATGAGGTCGTGCCGCCGATATTCGGCACGACCTGCGTCAGATAGATCAGATGTTCATTCCAACCGACGACGGCGATAGCCACGCCGTTGAACACCGCCATCGCTGCAACGAAGCCGATCAGCGCGCGCCAGTGACCTTTCACAACAAAGAATGCCAGCAACAGCGCCGGATAAATCTTGAACAGCGTTCCCAGCGCCACGAGCGCGCCAGCAGTCGCATCACGCCCGCTGCGCAGCGCCCACAGCGCCAGCGTCAGCAGGAACAGCAGCACCAGATCGATCTGCCCATATGCCAGCGTATCCGCCAGCGGGCGGAAGTTGAAGACGATCAACAGGCTGGCGGCGCTCAACGACACCAGCGGCAATCGCCACATGCGCAACCAGATCAGTGCTGTTGCAACAATCAGGACAGTGTTCATCATCCGGTGCCAGAGCAGCACGTTCAATCCGTCCATCGTCACAAACGGAACGAAGAGCATGCCATAGAAGGGCGGCACCTTGAACACATGCCCGAAGTGATTGGTCAGCACAGCGGTAATGTCGTACATCGAACCGCCGCGCGTCCACTCGCGCGCGCCGCGGAAGAGAATCCAGAAATCGGGCGCCTGGCGGGTGTAGGCGTACCACAGGTTGTAGATCAGGTGTGCGACTGCGGCAAGGGCGACGAGAACCAGCGCGAGCCGCGCCAGGCGGGCGTGACGCTCACCGTGGGGCTGCGCGCGTCCACGCGCCAGATACCATCCGCCGCCGACAAGCATGAGCGATCCTGCCAGACCAGCGCCGATCCAGAGCGTCTGTGACGCCAATCCCACACGCGGCGCTTCGTCCCAGCGCATCGCCAGTTGGAAGAGCGGCAGCATCCACCACGCGACAGCCATAGCGAGCGGCAAATACGCACCCGAAAGAACCGGAGCGCGATCATCGCGTTCTGCGGTGAGCGGAACGAGCAAGCGCAGCAGCGCGACTCCAATGCACCCGATGAGGAGCAGGGCAACAAACCGCTGAATGAACGGCAGCGTCTCCAGCGGACGCAGCGCAATCGCCATCGCCAGCAGCAGCGCAAGCATCAGGCTGGCAACCCCGGCGCTGCGCGGCGCAAGACCG
>DAOTWI010000537.1:0-2913 GCA_034436075.1 Roseiflexus sp. | reverse complement strand
CCGGCAAAAACGCGCGTGTGATGTAGAAGGCGGCAAAATAGGGCATCGCCATCATCGCAACCGCTTCCTCAGGCGTCGTCTCGTCAATGAACAGCCAGCGCCCTGCACCCGCGTTGCTCAGCAGAATATCGGGCGGACCGGTCGCGGCAAGCGCCTGCCGGGCGACGTCCTCTACAGCGCGCGCGTCGGTGAGATCGACGGGATAGACCGACGCCGCGCCTCCTGACGCGCGAATATCGCGCGCCACCTCTTCCAGCGCCGGTTGTGTGCGCGCCAGCAGGAGCACATGCGCGCCCCGGCGACCGAACGCCCGCGCCGTTGCTGCGCCAATTCCGTAGGATGCGCCGGTGATGAGCACGGTCTTGCGCTGAATGTCGCCCATTGCTTTTCTTTCATCTCAATGCCGCTGCCGATACAGTATAATGTGAAAGTTATGGAGCGCCTATCCAGGCGGACAGTAGCTTCCCGGAAGGAGACCCATCCATGGCTATGCTTCAGACCCTTTGGCGCAGCGATCCTGCTGTCGCGCGCATTATCGATGGCGAAATGCGCCGTCAGCGCGACGGGCTGGAACTGATCGCCAGCGAGAATTACGCCAGCCGCGCCGTGATGGAAGCGCAGGGCTCGGCGCTGACGAACAAATATGCCGAAGGATATCCAGGTGCGCGCTACTACGGCGGGTGCGAATGGGTCGATCAGGTCGAAGACCTGGCGCGTGTGCGGGTCAGGGAGTTGTTCGGCGCCGAGTACGCCAATGTGCAACCACACTCCGGATCGCAGGCGAACATGGCGGTCTACTTTACCTTTCTGCGCCCCGGCGACAAAGTGCTCGGCATGAACCTGGCGCACGGCGGGCACCTGACCCACGGCTCGACGGTCAACTTTTCGGGCCAGCTCTACGACTTCGTGGCGTATGGCATCGACCCAAAGACCGAACGCATCGACTATGATCAGGTTGCCGAGATTGCGCGCCGCGAACGCCCCAAGATGATCACGGTCGGCGCCAGCGCCTACTCGCGCGCCATCGATTTTGCCATCTTCCGCCAGATCGCCGATGAGGTCGGCGCGTTCCTCTTCGCCGACATCGCCCATCCCGCCGGGTTGATCGCCAAAGGATTGCTGCCCAGTCCCATCCCCTATGCGCACGTCGTCACCTCGACGACGCACAAGACGCTGCGCGGACCGCGCGGCGGCATCATCCTGATGGGGAAGGACTTTGAGAACCCATTCGGTTTGAAAGCGGCGAAGAGCGGGCGAACGCTGATGATGTCGGAACTGCTCGACAAAATGGTGATCCCTGGCGTGCAGGGCGGTCCTCTGATGCACGTCATCGCCGCCAAGGCGGTCGGCTTTGGCGAGAATCTGCAACCGGAGTTCGAGACCTATGCCCGCCAGATCATCCGCAATGCGCAGACGCTGGCAGGCGCCCTGATGGCGCGCGGGTATCACATCCTCTCCGGCGGCACCGACAATCATCTGATGCTGATCGACCTGCGCAACAAGCGGGTCAGCGGCAAGGCGGCGCAGGAGGCGCTCGACCGCGCAGCAATCACAACCAATAAGAATGCCGTCCCCAACGATGACAAATCACCGCTGATCACCAGCGGCATTCGGTTGGGAACGCCAGCCCTGACCACGCGCGGCATGAAGGAACCGGAGATGGAGCAGATCGCCGCGCTGATTGATGATGTTGTGACGCACATCAGTGACGATCATGTCATCAATCGGGTGCGTGAAGAGGTGTTCGCGCTCTGTGCGCGCTTCCCGGTGCCCGGACTCGAACCTTCCGCCTGATTGAGGAGCGGGTGTTCGGATATCCAGGCGGCCCGCGCCCTGAGCCTGTCGAAGGGCGCGGGCGTTAGCCAGTCTTCAGAATCAGAGGGTAATCAAACAACGGGAGCACCTATGCTGCGTGATATCCGAATTGCAATCATCGGCGCCGGGATCATGGGCGAGGCCATGATCAGCGGATTGCTCAAACAGAATCTGCTGCCCGCCAGCCAGATTGTCGCCACCGAGCCGCGCGCTGAGCGGCGCGAGGAGATCGAACAACGCTATGGCGTGCGCGTCACCGACGATAACGTCGAAGCCGCGCATTGGGCGCAGGTGGCGATCTTTGCCGTCAAGCCGCAGACCGTGCCGAAACTGATGCCCGAACTGCGCGGCGCGCTGCGCGATGGGGAACTGGTTATCTCCATCGCCGCCGGCGTCCCGATTCGTACATATGCTCAAGGGCTGGCGCATAGCGCCGTGGTGCGCGCCATGCCCAACACCCCGGCGCAGATCGGCGAAGGCATGACTGTCTGGACTGCCTCGCCCGATGTGAACGAGCAGCAGCGTGGTTGGGCGCGCACCGTTTTGGGGTCGTTCGGGCGCCAGATGTTCGTCGATGATGAAACGTATCTCGATATGGCGACCGCAATCAACGGCACCGGTCCGGCATACATCTTCATGGTGCTCGAAGCCATGATCGACGCCGGCGTCCATCTGGGATTGCCGCGCTATATGGCGGAAGAACTGGTGCTGCAAACTATGCTCGGCTCGGTGCACTATGCCATGCAGAGCCGCCGGCACCCCGCTGAACTGCGCAACGGGGTCACATCGCCGGGCGGCACGACGGCTGCCGCGCTCTATGAACTCGAGCGCGGCGGGTTGCGCACCGTCCTCTCCGATGCAATCTGGGCGGCGTACCGGCGCTCTGCTGAACTCGGAAAAATGATGTGAGTTCAGACATTACTGACCCACCGGCACGCGCCGCGCCACATCGGGATCGACGGTCAGCAGTGTGCGGTTGACCCACCCGGTCACGCCGCGAACGTTCGTGATCCGGTACCAGTCGCCGTCGGGCGTCTTGGAGAGCAGTTGCACCGTTTCGCGCGCATTGACCTGATCGAGCACCTGCGCCTGAAGGTT
>DAOTWI010000536.1:0-8433 GCA_034436075.1 Roseiflexus sp. | reverse complement strand
GCAACCACAACCGCCGCCTCAGCCTCCTCAGGGGATGCCGCCTGCGCAGCCGCAGGGGTTTCAGGTTCCTCCGGCGCAGCCGCAGTACCAGCCGCCGTCTCAGCCGCCGCAGGGGTTTCAGGTTCCTCCCGCACAGCCGCAGACGCCAGCGCAACCGCAGGGGTTCCAGGTTCCACCCGCCCAACCGCAGTACCAGCCGCCGCCAGCGCAACCCGCTGCCGCGAAGCCTGCTCGCAAAGGGTGCCTGCCGACCTGGGCGCTCATTCTTGGACTGGTCGGCGTGGTGCTCGTCGCCGGTTGCATTGGCGCCCTCGTCGTCACTGGCGCGATCGATGTGCGGCTTGGACCGACTGATCCACAGCGCGGCGATCCCACGCCGCAAAGCGGTGGCGCGACCGGTGTAACGCCCCAGAGCGGCGGTGACTCGCCGTCGCCGACTCGACCGCCGACGCCGGTGACGCAACCGGCGGGTGATAAAGCCGCCTGGACAGTCCTCGTCTATCTCGATGGCGACAACAATCTGGAGCGCGACGCCGTCATCGACTTCAATGAAATGGAACTGGTGGGTTCGACCGATCAGGTCAAGATCGTCGTGCAGTTCGACCGCATCGGCGCCGTGGCGCCGTGGGACGACGAATCCAACGGCAACTGGGAAACGAACAAACGTTTTCTGGTCGAACGCGATGATGACAAACGACAGATTCGCTCACGGGAACTGGCAGACCTGGGCGAGTTGAACATGGGCGACCCGCAGACCCTGGTCGATTTTGCGGTGTGGGGGATGCAGACCTACCCTGCCGAGCGATATGCCCTCATTCTGTGGGATCACGGCGCCTCGTGGGCTGGAATCGCCTTCGATGACACCGATGGCGAAGATGGTATCAATATGCCGGAACTCGACGCGGCGCTGCGCACGATTCAGCAGCAGACCGGGCGGCGCATCGATCTGATCGGCTTCGATGCCTGTCTGATGGCGCAAATCGATGTGGCGCTGGTCACGGCGCCCTATGCCGATGTGTTCGTCGCCTCCGCCGAACTCGAACCAAACACCGGCTGGGCATGGGACCTCCTGCTGCAGCGTCTGGTCGATAATCCGCAACAGGACGCAGCAGCATTCGGCACAGCGATCGTCGAGGCCTACCGCGAGTTCTATGAGGCGGGAAACGATCCGACCGTGACCCTTTCGGCGTTCGACCTGAGACGCGCCAATGACCTGCGCCAGAAGTTGAACGCCTTCTCCGACGCGATGATGACCGGCATGGGCGACTCATATACCGCAATCGCCGAGGCGCGCTCGTTCGTCGATGTGTACAGCCAGCCCGCTCCCGACGAGTTCAGCGCCGCCGATCTGGGGCATTTCGCTCGCCTTGTGGTTGACCGGGGAGCGCGCCCTGCGGTGGCGGAACCGGCGCGCGCGCTGTACCAGGCGATCGATGAGGCGCGTATCGCTGAGTGGAACGGCGGCTTCCACGCCAACTCCACCGGGCTGTCGATCTTCTTCCCGCAGTATGCGCAACTCTACCCGCCGATCTACGGTCAGGCGTCGCCGCTGCCGCAGCAAACGTCGTGGGGCGATTTTTTGAAGGCGTTTCACACTGCCAACACTGGCTTGCAGAGCGCCGCTGAAATCAGTTCGCTCACTGTCTCGAACACAACGGTGAGTATCGACAATCCGATCACGGTCGAGGGGGTCGTGACCGGCAACGACATCGCCTATGTCTTCTTCTTCGCCGGAATCCCGAACAACGACCGCAGCGGCGTGCTGCTCACCAGCATCGACTTCCTCTACCCGCCGGGGAGCGTGCCAGGCAGCGCCATTCCGCCGTGGACCGGCGGCAGCACCCGGCTCAAAGTCAATTACAGCGGCACGCAATGGGGGTTGAGCAATGGGCAAAATACCATCCCGGTGCTGCTCGGTCCGGCGAAGTATGGCACGGCGCTGTACGGCGTTGAGGGGATTTACACCGTCAAACGCTCGAACGAGCGGATTGCAGCGGCGCTGGTGTTCACTGTCGAAAGCGGCGCGCCAGAGTTGATCACGATCTATGGCTTCCCACGAAACCAGAAGCAGGAATCGCAGCCGTTCGAGATCGTGCCGGTGCCAGGCGATACCTTCACGGCAATGATCCGCACCTACACCGTGAAGGGCGGAAACCTCGAACCTGGCTTCGTCGAAGGCGATACGCTGACGATTGGCAATCAGCCGCTCACGGTGCAGCGCATTCCGATGCAGAGCGGCGCGTATGTCACTGGCTTCCTGGTGCGCGACATCGCCGGACGCTTCAGCTACCAGTATGCCGACATCAACGTGCGCAACACTGGCGCTGGCGCAAACGTGCCGCCTCCGGTGCAGACATCGCCAGGCACGCAGGCAGGTTACCAGTCGTACACGAACCCGCAACTCGGTTTCTCGATTGAGTACCCGACCAGCTGGAAGACGCTCGATACCGGCAACGATCAGATCTATTTCTACGACCCAGCCGAGAATGGGAACGTCTTCGTCAGCGTTGACGTGTACCAGACCGGACTGGCGCCATCGGAAGCCAACCAGCGATTGCTCCAGTTCTTCCTCGAATCGCTCCAGACCCAGCAGAACTTCCAGCAACGACCCGGCGATCCGTTGCAGGTTGGCGGGGAAGTCGGACCATCGGCGAGTTACCAGTACACTGATCAGAATGGCGTCACCTATACCGGTCTCGTCGTTGCTGTCACCAGTCCGCGCACCGGGCTGAGTTATCTGGTGTCGTTGCAGGCGCCGTCAGCCGATTTCAACCGCCACGCGGAGACGCTTGGCGCCATTGCTGACTCGATGAAGATTGAGTGAGATCGCCTGGCGCAGATGACCGCCCCCTGTGTGCAACCACACAGGGGGCGGTTATTTGTATGAACTGCGCCGTTTCTTCGCAGAGCGAGAAGCGGTATAATACAAGTGAGCGTCGTCTTAATAATCGTTCACGTATATGCTCACATCAGAAACTATTATTCAGAATCGCTACCAGATTGTCCGGCTGATTGGCAGGGGCGGCACGGGCGCCGTCTACGAAGCTGTTGATCTGCGCCTCGATATGCGCGTCGCCCTCAAACAGACCACTATCCCTGCCGAACAGTCCGCGAACCTGCTGGAACGTGAAGCCCGGTTGCTCGCCAGATTGCGCCACCCTGCATTGCCACGGGTGATTGACCATTTCGTCGATGGACAACACCAATATCTGGTGATGGAGTTCATCGATGGCGATGATCTGGGTGTGATGCTGTTGCAGCGCAACTATTCATTCGAAGTCCAGCGCGTGCTGAAGTGGGCCGATCAACTGCTCGCCGCGCTGGAGTATCTTCACCGTCAGAGTCCGCCGGTTCTCCATCGTGACATCAAGCCGCAGAATCTGAAATTGACCGCCGAAGACGATATTGTGCTGCTCGATTTCGGGCTGGCGAAAGGTGGCGCCGTCACTCGCGCCGTTCACCGCGCGAATGAGAGCATTTTCGGCTACACGCCACACTACGCGTCGCTGGAGCAGATCAACAGCGCTGGCACAGAACCGCGCAGCGACCTCTATAGCCTGGCAGCAACGTTGTATCACCTGCTGACCGGCATCCAGCCGCCGGATGCGCTGACGCGCGCAACGGCGCTGCTGCGTCGGTTGCCTGACCCCTTGATTGCGCCGGATGCGCTGAATGCAGCCATTCCCGCAGAAGTCAGCAGGCTGCTGATGCGAACACTTGCGTTGAACCCGGACGATCGCCCGGAAAGCGCGACCGCGATGCGCGCAATGATCGCGCAGATACTCATGGAAGCCGGGGCATCGATGGAGGACGTGCGTCCCTCCCCGATCCAGTCCAGACCGGATGCCAATCCAGCTTCAACGTATACGGTTCGCCAGAGTATAGCAAAGACGCAGCATTCTCCCTCGCTCGAATCCGGAACATCGCACGACGCAGCCGATCAACGTCCCGTTCCCGCTGCTCTGACGCAACACAGCCCTCCAGTTAATGGAGTCGGCGAACCACTCCCTGGTACGTGGTCGTCATTGCAAACCGTGAGGGCGCACCTGCGGCGAGTCGTGCAGCGCGCGGTCGCCTGGCTGCCGCATCCCTGGAACCGATACGCTGTTCCGGCATCCGGCGTTATCGTAGCGACCCTGATCACGCTTGGCATCCTGCTGGCGACCGGTTCGCAACACTCAATGACGGCGCTGGTATCGACCGTTCAGGAAGCAGAGATGTCTCCGACAGCATCGGTTGCTGCTCCAACCGCTGCTTCGGTTGCGCCTCCGGTTCTGCCGACATCTCTTTCACGCACCTCCGAGACCAATACGGCATCGACAGCCAGCGTCTCCGTACAGGCGCAACCCGTTGCGCTGCGGATGACGCCCGCTGAGGCGTATGCAGGCGATCTGCCGATAACGCTGCGCGTAGAGGGTCAATTGCTCGATCAGGTCCGACGCTTTGCGCTGGAATCGCCGGACACCGGCGCACTCCCGTTGGAAGTTGACGATACAAGCGCCACAGCGGCGACGCTCGTGCTGACCGCGCTTCCGGCGACGTTTACTGGCGAGGCGACGCTGCTCCTGACCCTCGATAGTGTGCCGCAACCTGATGTCGCTATTCGTGTGCGGGATTTCCTGGAGCGCAGGATCGTTGCGGGGGTGCGCCCGGAGTATGCCTATACCGCACAGATTGGCGCCGATGAACGCGGGGCGTACACCAGTCTGCATATCGCGCCGGATGCCGCCAGCGACCGTTTCGCTGTTCTCCGCAACGGCGATACCGTCGAGATTTTGCGCAACGACGAACCTGGATGGTATCAGGTGCGCATTCGCCAGAGCGCCACAACCTTTCACCTCAACGCGGTTGGATGGATTGAACGCTGGCTGATTGATGATGAGAACGTCCCGCAACCGGTGTTTGCCGGCGTGCTGGGGCAAACGCCAACCGACGCGGCGGTGCGGTGCGGCGCACAGTTCCGCTCGAGCATCTATGGCAGCGTCGAGGACCGGAATGGACGGGGGATTGGCGGCGCGACACTGACCGTCACAAGCGCCGATGGACGCAACCGCTTCACGGCGCGCACCCGCGCGAACGGCACCTATGAGGTGAGCGGGCTTGGGTGCACTGTGTGGATTGTGCGCCTGACCTCAGTTCCCGACTTCCCCGCATTCCAGGCGAATGAGGTGCGGGTGATCAACCTCAATGGCGGCAGATATACCGCTGCGGAAGTGCGCTTTCGTCTGCAACCGTAACCGTCCCCTACTCAATGCCGCTCCGTCGCCGCATCTCGCGCGGGTCAATTGGCGCCAGCGACGCGGCGACGCGCACCAGATCATCGCGCGCCACGCCCACGCCGAACACAAACAATGATCCCGGCGCGCTATCGTCAATGACGACCAACGTCTGATTGCCCTGCGTAACGATACGAGCGGCATACGCACCGAGGTTCACGCGCTCGATGGTCCCGCTCAGGCTGAATGGCTCAACCGCCCCGCCGCCGATGACGATCTTGCCAGCCTCGCCGTTGAAGGTGACCAGATAGAAACCGATATCGCCATCGCCAACCTCATCGTCACGGGCAATGCGCGTCTCATCAGGCGATGGGCGCATCCCTTCCGGCAAAAACGAGGGCCACCGGTACACAAAGCGGGCCGGATCACCCTGCTCGAGTGAGGCTGAACCAGCGGGCGAAGGGCGAGTGACGACCTGCGCCGTCGGCGACGCCGGCACAGGCTGGACGCCAGGCGCCGATGAGATGGAAGGCGTCACCCGCTGCGCTTCTCCAACCGCAGGCGCCGTTGGTCCCGACGACTGCGGCGGCGCGCTGCACCCGGCGATCAGCGCGAGCAGCAATCCGAGCATCAACTGTCGCCGCGCGTATGTGAGCGTCTGTTGCATCGTAGATTTCACATGGCGCCTTCTCTCAGCACCAACGTTTCATTTCTGGATATGGACTGCTCTCCGCCTGGGCGCCTGGCGGTTGATGGACGTTGAATAATTATGCCGCTATCCGCCTTGTAGCCCGGCGACTGAAGTCGCGGGCTGCGGTTGCAAAGCCCGCCTTCGCGGGCTAGACGTGCCGATACCGGATTAATTTCTCAAAAATCATAAGTAATCCGCAAACGAAGTTTTCTGACTTTTTGCTACTATGAGCGCGGCGAAGGTCTTCCTCGTGACTGTACCCGCACGCCTTGCCAGACCCGCCGCGCTGCCAGCGTTGCATGGTATGATAACGGATATGCCCGGAAAAGGAGTGCTGATATGCCCGTCAGCAACGACGCTGGAACCATCCCGCCCGCCGCGACCATCGGTACAGTGCATCTGACAGTCGCCGATCTCGAACGGGCGCTCGCATTTTACACCGGAACGATTGGGTTTCAAGTTCTTTGTCGTGCCAGAGAAAGCGCCGCGCTCGGTGTGAATGGACGACCGCTGCTACTGTTGACCGAACTGCCTGGCGCACGTCCGGCGCGCGGCGTCACCGGTCTGTACCATTTCGCCATTCTGCTTCCTTCTCGGCGCGACCTGGCGATTGCGCTGACACATCTGCTGGAATTGCGCACGCCGCTCCAGGGCGCTTCGGATCACGCCGTCAGCGAGGCGATCTATCTGGCAGACCCCGATGGCAATGGCATCGAAATCTACCGCGACCGACCCCGTGCAGAATGGCCCCGCGCAGGCGCTCAGGTGCGCATGACTGTCGATCCATTCGATGCCGACGGCGTGCTTGACGAACTCAAACGCGCCCCGGCGACATGGTCTGGATTGCCAGCGGGCGCGGTCGTCGGGCACATCCACCTGCACGTCGCACATCTCGCGCCAGCGCGACGGTTCTACTGCGATATTCTGGGATTCGCGCTGATGCAACGCTTCGGCAATGCTGCTGAGTTTGTCGCCGCTGGCGGCTACCATCATCACATCGGCTACAATGTGTGGGCCGGCATTGGCGCACCACATCCCGATCCCGATATGGTCGGTCTGCGCTGGTTTACGTTGCGTTTGCCCGACAGGGCTTCGGTCGATGCTGTTCTTCGACGCGCTGAGGCGGTGGGCCTGACCATTGACTCAACGCCGACCATTGAAGGTTACGACGGGTCGCTGCCATTGTTGCGCGACCCGTCGGGCAATGGCGTGGCGTTCGAGACTGACGCTGCGTTGTAGCACAGAGACAGGCAAAGTGTCACGGCAACAGATCCGCTGCGCGAACGGCGCTGGACGGCTGGCTCAACGGCGTGATCGTTTCCTCACCGCGAACAATGGTCTGTTGGGCATAGGCAAACCCATACTCGGCGACAGGATCAGGACGCGGATCGCGGTAGACTTCCACCTGCCGGTCGACCAGATTGACGATCCAGTACTCCGGAATACCGGCGCGCGCGTAGAGGCTCCCTTTGGTCGTTCGATCATACGCCAGCGATGTGTCTGCCACCTCGACGATCAGCGCCGCCGTCGCCGGATGGTCGTGCATGTAATCGCGCACATCTCCGGCGATGACTGCGACGTCCGGTTCTGGTTCCGAGCGTTCTCCAAGCGCCAGCGGCATCTGCCAGCGCACGAAGTGTCCTGCGCCAAAACTCTTCTCGACAGCGCGAGCGGCAAGGGTCACGGCGGCGGCGTGCAGGCTGCCCATGGGACTCATAACGATGACTTGACCTTCGATCAATTCCACCCGCTTCCCCTGGAAGAGCCCCATATGCGCCATCTGATAATATTCTTCGCGCGTCCAGAGGTGCACGTGCGGTTCAGCAGATACGCTCATGCCCTTCTCCTTCGCCAACATGTTTAGAACTGAAGACCCTCCTCCCGCAGCCGCGCGAACACCGCCGGATCGTAGCGCAGGATCGGCTGGCGTGCGGCGCGCACTTCGTCGAGCCGGCGCACCGGCGTCGTGGTCGGCGCGCGCTTCAGAATCTCCGGGTCGCGCGCCGCTTCTTCAGCGATTGCCAGCAACGCATCGCAGAAAGCGTCCAGCGTGCGCTTCGATTCGGTCTCGGTCGGCTCGATCATCAACGCTTCGGGGACGATCAGCGGGAAGTAGACTGTCGGCGGATGGAACCCGTAGTCGATCAGGCGCTTGGCAATGTCGAGCGTGCGCACCTCGGGCGCGGCAGCCAGTTTTCCTTGCAGCACCGTTTCGTGCATGCAGGTGCGCTCAACCGCCGCCGGATACACATGTTTCAGGCGCGACTGAACATAATTTGCGTTCAACACCGCCGTCTCGCTGACCTTGCGCAACCCGGCGGCGCCGATCGAGCGGATGTACGTCCAGGCGCGCACCAGCATGCCAAAGTTGCCGTGGAAGGTCTTCATGCGCCCAATCGACTTCTCCGGCGCAAAGAACTCATACGCGCCCTCGGGCAGCGGCGCTGCATTCGCGGGGCGCAGGCTGGCGCCACGCTCGGTTGGCGGCAACGCCTGACCGGTCGCTGGAATGCGGCGCACCCGCGG
>DAOTWI010000535.1:0-2165 GCA_034436075.1 Roseiflexus sp. | reverse complement strand
AGCCCGCGCAGGCGGGCTTCGCAGCAGGAGCCCGCGGCTTCAGCCGCCGGGCGGACGAGCGGATAGCGGAATAATTTTTCAAAAACCATCAGCCGCCGGGTGGGTAGATGCCATCAGCGCGCGACGACCAAGGAACCGCCATGCATCCCGAAACAACATCCATCCACGCCGGTCAGGAGATCGATCCGACGACGGGGGCGGTCATTCCGCCGATTTACCTGACGACGACCTTTGAGCGTGCGGCGGACGGGAGTTTTCCGCACGGGTACATCTATACCCGCAATGGCAATCCCAACCGCACCATGCTCGAAACCTGCCTGGCGGCGCTCGAAGGCGGCGCGACGTGCGCGGCGTTTAGTTCCGGTCTCGCCGCTGCCATGAGCATCTTCCAGGCGCTGCGCCCCGGCGACCACGTGGTTGCGCCGGATGACGCCTATCACGGGATCACGCGGCTGCTGCGCGAGATTATGGCGCCGTGGGGACTGGAATACACTCGCGTTGATATGCGCGATCCGCTGCACGTTGCGGCAGCGCTGCGCCCCAACACGCGCCTGGTGTGGGTCGAGACGCCGTCGAACCCGCTGCTCAAGATCGCCGATATTGCCGCAATTGCGGAGATCGCACATCAGGCTGGCGCGCTGTGCGCGGTGGACAACACATGGGCGACGCCGGTGCAGCAGCGTCCGCTGGAGTTGGGTGCGGACATGGTGATGCATGCAACGACGAAGTATATTGGCGGGCACAGCGATGTGCTCGGCGGGGCTGTGGTGTTTGGCGCAAACGATGCGTTCGCCGAACGAGTGCGGTTTCTCCAGATCAACGGCGGCGCCGTTCCGTCACCGTTCGATTGCTGGCTGGCGCTGCGCGGCATTCAGACGCTTGCCTATCGCGTGCGGGCGCACGCCGCGAATGCCATGCAGGTCGCCCGTTTTCTTGCGGCGCATCTGCGCATCGAGCGCGTTCACTACCCTGGTCTGGAAACCCATCCCGGTCACGCCGTCGCTGCGCGGCAGATGCGCGGCTTCGGCGGCATGCTCTCGATTGAAGTCAAGGGCGGCGAGGCTGAGGCGATGGCGGTTGCAGCAAAGGTCAAGATCATCACCCGCGCCACCAGTCTCGGCGGCGTCGAGAGCCTGATCGAACATCGCGCGTCAGTGGAGGGACCGGAGAGCACGACGCCGCCCAACCTGCTGCGCATTTCGGTCGGTCTCGAACATCCCGATGATCTGATTGCCGACCTGGCGCAGGCGCTGGCGTAGAAAACATTTGATTATAGTCGTTGAGCGATTAAGTCGGTATCATCCGCGCTAGCCTGCGAAGGCAGGCTTCGCATTTCGTAGCCCGCGGCTTTGACGCCGGGCTACAAGGCGGATAGCAGGATATGTGTTCGACGTCCATCGCGCGGTTACACAAGAAAGGACGATAGGCATGGCTCGCATCTGGCGTTTTGGCGCAAATGTCAATACCGATCAGATCGTCCCCGGACGCTATGCGCCGTATATGCTCAAAAACGAAGATGATCTGCGCAAATACCCGTTCGTCGAGGCGCGTCCTGAGTTCGCTTCGACGGTGCGCCCCGGTGACCTGATCATCGCCGGTCCAAACTTCGGTTGCGGCTCTTCGCGCGAGTACGCGCCGCTGGCGCTCAAGATGGTCGGCATTGGCGCGATTATTGCGCCGCTCTTCGCACGTATTTTCTACCGCAACGCGCTCAACCTGGGCATTCCGCTGTTCGAGGCGGACCTGACCGATCACCTTGAGGACGGACAGGAGGTGGAGTTCAACGCCGAAACCGGTGTCATCATCGCCGATGGACGCACGATTCAACTGCCGCCGCCGCCCGAATGGATGCGCGAGGTCTGGCGCGAAGGCGGGATTGTGCCGTTCTATCGCAAATATCGCCGCTTCCCTGGAGCAGTGCCGGTATGAGTGCGTCGCGCTTCACCATCCTTGTGATCCCCGGCGACGGCATTGGGCGCGAGGTCATTCCGGCAGCAGTCGCCGTTTTGCGGGCCACCGGTCTGCCGCTGCGGTTCGTGGAAGCCGACGCAGGTTGGGAGTGTTTCCAACGCCGCGGTGAGGCGCTGCCGCCTGAAACGCTCGATGCGGCGCGCACGGCGGATGCGGTGTTGTTTGGCGCGGTCGCTTCGCCGAGCCACCCGGTC
>DAOTWI010000534.1:0-3396 GCA_034436075.1 Roseiflexus sp. | reverse complement strand
GCTCGAACCGCGCGCCGCCGCCGAAGCATTGCTCGCAGCCCGGCGGCAGCGTATCGATCTGGGGCGCGCCGGGGATCGCTACTTTCTGTTGATGGCTGGCATCGGATTCGATGCAGCCGTGGTTCACGAAGTGCGCAGCGATGAAAAACGCCGCCTTGGGGCGCTGGCATATGTGGTGCGCGCGTTCACCCTGGCGCTGCGCTACCGCGGACGGCGGACACGGATAGCACTCGATGGGCGCGTCATTCGTGGGCGAGTGCTGCTGGTGGTGATCGGCAACAGCCAGTTGTACGGCGGCGTCTTCAAGATAACCCCACGCGCCTGCATCAACGACGGGTTGCTCGATGTGTGCATCATCAAGGGCGACAGCCTGGCGGAGGCGCCACTGCGCTTGCTCTCCATCCTGCGCCAGCGTTACAATCTCGATCCGCGCATCGAGTATCATCGCGCGCGCACCATCCATATCGCCACCCGCGGCGCGCTGCCAGTGCAGGTCGATGGCGATCAGTCCGGTTTCACACCGATGACATTCACCGTCGCGCCTGGAGCATTGTATGCACTGCTGCCGCACACGCTGCCAGCCGATGATCTACTGCGCGCCGCGCCAACGTATTAGCGTCCGTGTGGCATCGCATAATATGATTGGATCAAGCGTGCATCGCGCTGCGCTGCCCGACGACACAGGACGGCGTGGCGCGCCCGCCGCATTCTTTCACAGGCGGTTGATCCGAATCTATCAGGTATGTCCATGCGTTTTGCTCTGATCAGCCTGCTGCTTGCCATCCTCACCGCTTGCGGCGCACCAGCGCCTGATGCTGCGCCCACCTCAGCCGCGCTCTTGCCGGTTACGCCGGCATCGGCGCAACCCGGCGCCCCCCAACCGACGATCATTGCAGCCGGTGCGCGGCTGCCTGGTCGCCTGCTCTTCGTGCGCGACGGGAATGTCTGGTTGTGGCAGGATCAGACCGGCCGCCCGTTGACCGCCGACGGCGCAGCGTTGCATCCCGCCTGGTCGCCTGACGGGAGCCGGATTGCCTTTGTGCAGCGCGACCAGAGTTTCAGCGATCTGATGGCGCTGCCGCTGGATGGCAACGCGCCGCTGCGCCTGACCGACAATGGCTCCAGCAAGCCGCCTAACAGTTTCGAGCGCGTCCGCGAGAGCATCTGGGCGTTCTATCCCTCGTTTGCACCCGATGGACAGACGATCGCTTTTGCGTCACAGTACGCTCCACCCTCCGGTTCGCCTGCGGCGGAGTACCATCTGGCGCTGTTCAGCATGCCAGCGCAGGCAGGCGGGTCACGCCGGCTGATCTATGCCGATGATGCCGGGCATGTGGGGCGGGTGACGCATACCCCCGACGGTTCAGCGATTGTGTTTGTGCTCGAACCGGCAACCACTGGCGGCGCAGCGCGGATTCTGCGCTACGACCGCGCAACCGGCGCAACGACGCCGATGCCTGGCGTTCCGCCGCAGAGTTATGATCCAGCGTTCTCGCCCGACGGACGCTGGCTGGCGTTCGCCAGCCGCGACGGCGACCGCACCGACATTTTTGCCGTGCCAGCGGCGGGCGGCGCTGTTGTGCGTCTGACGAGCATTGGCACGGCACGCGCTCCTGCATTCTCGCCCGATGGCCGGATGATCGCATTTCTGGCAGTCGCTCCCGGTGAGATCGGGTTTGATCTGTGGGTCGCGGACCTGCGCGTGATCGGCGATGGCTTGCAGGCGTCCACGCCGCGACAGGTCAGTATCGGGTTGCGCGCCGACGCCGACTCCGGGCTGAGCTGGGGGAAGTAGTGCGCATCCTCCACGTGGTTCAACTCTACCATCCCGTGGCAAGCGGCGCAGCACGCTACTTCCGCGAGATCGGCGAGCGACTTGCAGCGGAAGGGCATCGCGTGACCGTTCTTGCCACCGACGCCTTCGATCTCGAACATATCTGGATGCCAGGACGCCGCTGCGTCGAGACGCCGGTTGAGACATTCAACGGTGTGCAGATTGTGCGTCTGCCGATACGCCGGCGTCCTGGACCGCCGATCCTCTACCCGGCGCTACGCCGCCTGATGACCGAGGTGGCGCGTCTGCCCAACACCGCGCCGCTGCTCCGCCGCATGGCGCTCTGGACGCCGCAGTGGCCCGGCGTCGAGGCGTTCTTTGCGCAGTACGGACCGTTCGACCTGGTGCACGCAACGAATATCACGCTCGACTTCGCGCTGCTGCCAGTGTTCGCGTATGCGCAGCGGCGCCGCATTCCATTCATCTGCACGCCATTCATGCACCTGGGAGAACCGGGAAGCCGCACGATCGTGCGCTACTACAGCATGCGCCATCAGATCGACCTGTTGCGCCGGAGCGACCGGGTGATTGTGATGACCGGCGTGGAGCGCGATTTCCTGGCGGCGCGCGGCGTGCCGCACGAACGGCTGCGGGTGGTTGGCGTCGGAGTGACGCCGGAGGAGGTTCAGGGGGGCGACGGCGAACGGTTTCGCGCCGATCAGCGCATCGACGGACCGCTTGTGCTCTTCATTGGCGCGCTGGCATACGACAAAGGCGCCATTCATCTGATTGAGGCGATGCAGCGCCTGTGGCGCGACGGGCATACGGTAATGCTGGCGCTCATTGGCGCGCCGCTGGCGCACTTCGACGCATTCTATGCGCGCCTTCCAGCGGCGGACCGGGCGCGCATCCGCCTGCTGCCCTACGCTTCCGATGCGCTCAAGCGCGATGCGCTGGCGGCGGCGGACGTATTCGCGCTCCCATCGCGCACCGACTCATTCGGCATCGTGTTTCTGGAAGCCTGGTGCTACGGCGTACCGGTGATCGGCGCACGCGCTGGCGGCATTCCCGATGTCATCACCGACGGGGAGGACGGTCTGCTCGTGCGGTTTGGCGATGTCACCGGGCTGGCGCAGGCGATCCGACGGCTGCTCGACGATCGCGCGCTGGCGCAGCGGTTGGGCGTGGCCGGGCGTGACAAGACGTTGCGCGACCTGACATGGGAGCAGGTCTACGCGCGGGCGCGGGCAATCTATGCCGAAGTTGGCGCAGCGTAGAATACGACCGGCGGTCGCGCAACTTCTGGCGTAGCGCAAGCGATTCCCATGCGGAACCACACGTCGGGATGACAATCATGGCGCCGGTCAAGCTACGCACGACCCGATCCCGCCGCATTTCAGCAGATGAAGCGGCCGCCTATGAGCGTCCCGACGATCTCTACGCTCTCTTCGCTCAGGCTGAACCGCCGGCGGTTGATGTCGATCCAGCGCCACCGTCCACTGTCACCGACACTGAGCCATCCGATTCGTCGATTATCGAACGGCTCGCTGCCTGGGATCAGGCGCCAGCGAATGCAGCGCCGCTCGCCCGGCGCGCTTCCGACTCCGATCTGCAGCGCGCTG
>DAOTWI010000533.1:0-6355 GCA_034436075.1 Roseiflexus sp. | reverse complement strand
ATTCCAGCGCCACAACGCCGGGGCGCGGCTGCCCGGCGACGGCGCGACGCACGCGATCCAGCCGCTGGCGCAGACGTTCGGTGAGGCGCTGACCGCGCTCCGGCATGCCCACGGCTTCAGCAATCGTCAGCACATCGCCAAAGATGCTCTCCAGGTTTGGCGGCGCCAGCGAGATCACACGCGGATTGCCCGGCAACCGCGCCGCCAGGGTGCAGACATCGGCGAACGACACAGCGCAGACATCGCACAACTCCTGGGTAATCACCAGGTCGGGCTGCAATTCGGCGAGGAGCGTTTCTTCGAGCAAGTAGAGACTTTCGCCGCGCGCCAGCCGCGCACTGACGACCTGATCAATCTCGGCGCTCGACAGACCATGCGGGATGGCGGAACGGGTCACCCGCGGCAGATCGGCGACAACATCTGGCGGGTAGTCGCATTCGTGCGACACAGCGATCAGCATATCCGCCAGCCCCAGTTCGCACACAATTTCAGTCGCTGACGGCAGAAGCGAGACGATACGCATCGAGGTTCATCCTTTCCAATCCGGATCGATCCTGGTAAGGACATTTGTTATAATCCACATACGACGCTTCATTGTGAAAGCGTCCTCGCCAGCACGTGAAAGACACGCACATGACCCCCCACAATCATACCAGCAGTCGCGGTGATGCGCAGTTGCACCAACTCCTCTTCTGGTCTTCGATTGCATCGGCTGTGACAACGACCGTCTACGCCGTTGCGGGGACGATTTTCACGCAGCCACAGATGCTGATCCTATCGGCAGGCGCCGCCGTTCTGCTCATTGTGCTGCTGCTGGCAATCTGGCTCAATCGCCGTGCGCAGACGACAGTTGCCGTGTATCTGACGTGCGGCGCCATTGCGATATATGCTGTGGTGGTGGCGCTGACAACTCCCGAGATGCTGCCTGGGCTGGCGCTGGCGCCAACAATGATCGCGGCGATTGCACTGCCCTACCTTGATCAGACAATGCTTCGCGTGATGAGCGTTGGAACAATCCTGCTGGCAATCACGGTCACGGCACTGAGCCGATACGTGCAATTGTTTACGCCGCTCACAGTAGAGTTCTTCGACCTTTTGATCGTATTCTTTGTCACCATCATTACTGCGATCATTGTGTTGCTCTTCTGGCAGAATAACACACGCCTGAAAACTGCGCTCCAGCAGAGCGAACAGTCGAACCATGAGTTGCGCACGCTGCAGGCGGGTCTGGAGTCGCAGGTTGCCGAGCGCACCCGTGAACTGCGGCAGGCGTTGAGTGAACTGGAAGAGCGCGCGAATGAACAGACGCGGATGCGCGAGGCGCTCGAACAACAGCGCGAGGTCATTCTGGGACTGAGCGTCCCGGTGCTGCCGGTGACGGACGCAATCCTGGTGATGCCGCTGGTTGGCGCGCTCGATCAGCGCCGGTTGGACGATGTCCAGCAGCGGGCGCTCAAAGCCATCGAACAATCCAACGCCCAGACTCTGCTGATTGACATCACCGGCGTTCCGGTTGTTGACAATCAGGTGGCGAGGGGGCTAATCAGCGTGGTGCAGGCGGCGCGGCTGCTGGGCGCGCGCGCCGTGCTGGTCGGCATTCGACCAGAGGTTGCGCAGGCGCTGGTGGAAGCAGGCATCGACCTGCGGAGCATTCAGACATTCGCCAGCCTGCAGGGGGCGCTTGGCGGAATGCTTGATCGTTCCGGTGTGCGTTCATCGACGATGCGGTCTTGAATTGACGGTAGCCCGGCAGCTGAAGCCGCGGGCTACGGGATGCGAAGCCCGCCTGCGTGGGCTACATTGGGCGATACCGCGTTATTTCTCAAAAATCATAGTGTCACCTGCCTGCTGCGCTTCACGACGAAGCCCTGAAGCGAGCGTTGCAGATGGCAAGCCCAATCAGTACGACGACGGCAAGTCCAATGGAGATGTAAGAGCATGATCGGAAACTATTTTCACGGATAGAGACGATTAAGGAACATTGTCGCCGAACCGAGATAGATAAACGCCTCACTCGATTCCGGGTCGCGATTATACTCACGACTCGCCTGTCTATTGCGTCCTGCCCAAGCAATCGAGCGTTCCACCACCCAACGCTTCGGAATGACCGCACATCCTTTTTGTTCCGGCGGCTTTTCAATGACCGTGAGCTGTATGGATGGATGCTGCGCAAGCCATCGTTCAAACCCTGCTTTGTACCCTTTATCGACCCGAATCTCCGCCATCCGCGGAAAGCGGCGATAGTGTTCGCTCAATAGCCGTTTCGCCCCTTCCGTGTCCGAACTATTGGCGGCATGAACCAGCACGCGCAACAAAAAGCCGTTCGTATCAACCCAGAACTGACGTTTGCGCCCATTGACCTTTTTTTCCCCCGTCGTAGCCGCGCTCGCCGCCCGCTTCCGTTGTTTTCACCGATTGCGAGTCCAACACGCTGACAGAGGGCTCTTCGTCCCGACCAAGCGCTGTGCGCGCTTGTTTGCGCAGTGCATCATTGATCCGAACGAACGTTCCGTCACGTCTCCACGTGTCAAAATAGTATCGTACTGCGCTGATTGGCGGAAAATCCTTCGGAAGCATGCGCCATTGACACCCGGTACGATGTTTGTAGATGAGCGCATTCACGATCGCTCGCAGATCGATCTCGGTCGGGCGACCGCCTTTTGGCGAGGACGTGGTGACGATTGGCTCAATCGCCGCCCATTGGTCATCGGTCAAATCCGTCGGGTAGTTGGTTGGATAATAGCGGCGCTCACGCTTCGGCATGGTGTCTTTCTCCTCATCAGAACGCTATGATCACCGCTATCATACCACAAATCAGGGTTTCTGATCATGCTCTAAGGGTCGAGAAGAGCGGTAAAGAGGACCAGTTACGGTTCAACGATCTTGCCGCTTAGTTCAGGATAAATACGACGGAAATCCTTTGCGTTCAGGGTCACGATCTGATCCGCTGCAGTCTGTCGTGCTGTGTATGCTGCCAGGGCATCATACGTTACACCCCCTGTCAGCCCGCGTCCGGCAAGATCCAGGAGGATCTGGATGCAGTCATCCGGGTTCAGTGCGATGACTGTGAGTCGGTCAACGACGTTGTGCGTGATCACCTGATATGCAACCTGCGGAGTGATTCGAGGGTGAACAGGCAGGCGCGTAAGCACAGCATAGAGTTCGGCAAGCGTGTGTGCAGCAACAATGCCGACCGCATCACCTGCATGAACACGTTGCAACCAGATCAAAGCGCGATCATGCGCCGGGTGCGGCTCCACCATTGCAGCAACTAAAACAGAGGTATCAAGCAATATTCGCATTTTTGCGCGCCCATATATCGTCGAGGCGGTGTTCACGTTCGCTCTGCAGCGCTTCGTCTAGAGGCTGTTCCGCAACTGCAGTGATAACGAGAACTCCGCCCTTCTCGATCAATGGGGGAGCAATCGTTTGCACACGAATGTAGGTCGCTTCTGCTGTTTCCTGCTCGACGACCATAGTCGTTCCACACGCAAGACCAAGGCGCTGGGCAAGCTGTGCGGGCAGCACAAGGCGTCCCTGATCATCAAGTTCAATCTCGACACGATCCCGCATTCGCACTCCTTTCCTGCATGCACTTATTATAAGTTCGAACGAGGTATAAGGGCAAGCGCAGTCGGCGCGGCACGCGCTACACTGGCAACCCCTCTCCCGTTCCCATCTGCTATCATGCCCCTGCGCCATTCCTTCATCATCAGGCAATGCTTATGGAGTTCAAGGATTACTACGCCGTCCTCGGCGTTCCGCCCGACGCCGATGAGCAGGCGATCAAGAAGGCGTACCGCAAACTGGCGCGGCAGTGCCATCCCGATGTCAATCCCGGCGATAAGCAGGCGGAGGAGCGCTTCAAGGAGATCAACGAAGCCTATGAGGCGCTGAGCGACCCGGAGCGTCGCCGCACGTACGATCAGCTGCGCGACCAGTATCAGCGCTGGCAGCAGCGCGGCGGCGCTGGCGAGTTCGATTGGGGTCCCTGGCAGACGGCGCTGTCGGCAAACTGACCTTGCGATCCTGAGAGAGTGGCGTCCATTACTGCGTGTAATGGTATCGACACGCGATAATAATAACCTCACTGGCGGTCGTTGTATACACCAACCGGTGTTCATCATTGATCCGGCGGGACCAATAGCCTGCAAGGTCGGCTTTCAGCGCTTCAGGTTTGCCAATACCTTCATAGGGCGACCGTAAAATGTCTTTGATCAGGCTGTTGATCCGTTTCAGGAGTTTACGGTCGTGCTCCTGAAACCAGAGATAATCGTCCCAGGCGGCGGGCGTAAAACACAGCTTCATACGTCAAGCAGTTCCCGCTCCTGAATGTCGCCTGCCTGGGCTTGAGCGATCGATCGGCGGAGATGCGCGGCATTGGCGGGATTGGCGAGCAGGTAGCGCGTTTCCTGCCAGGCATTGTACTCATCGAGGGGCAGCACCACAACCTGCTGTCCCTGCTCAGTCACCACAATGGTCGGCTCAGCATTGGCAAGCACCTGCTCAACCAGTCGCTCCAGATTACGCTTCGCCTCCTTGAGCGTAACAGCGTGCATCAGTTTCTCCTCTGCTTACATTGCAGGAATATTATAGCAAACACGCGGATCGTTCTTCAAACGACCGCCAGACATATGTCCGCCGGGGAAGCCCCGGCTTCCCGCGCGGCGGACTCTTTGAACAAGCGCGCTCATCGCGCTTCACGACGAAGCCTTGAAGCGAACGTTGGAGATGGCAAGCCCAATCAACACGACGACGGCAAGTCCGATGGAGATGTAAGGGTCGAGAAGAGCGGTAAAGAGGACCAGTACTGCGGCGAGACCGCTGATGATTCCTTCCATTTTGCGGTTCATGTCTGCACTCCTTTGTGCAATTCGCTGTTTGAAGGGGGTGCAGGCATGAGTCGTCATAAGACAACTCATGTCTGCACCCGGCGGACGGCGCTTCAGCCACGCGACGCCCGAGCAGCACCAATTGTTATGCAGGCGACCTGCTTCCTGCCCGCGCTGCCAGCCACTGCTTGAGCGACTCAGAACTCTCTTTTGGTTTACGACCAGACAGCATACCACTGACGTTCAGGTCTTCATCCAGATCGGGCCAGTGAATATACTCTCCATTACTAGCGTGTCGTCGGTGACATGCACTGCCTGAGCGCGCGCTCGCTGAAGATCAATGACCGAAGTGTTCATGCCAGCGCTCCAGAAGGTAGGACTGGTTTTCTTGAACGAGTTTCCAATACGTGTTTTCCTGCCAGCCATTGTGTCCCTCGTGCGCAGCGACGCTGGCAACCGCTTCTTCTTCAGGGGGCAGATTGTATTGGATAACCCCATGAAATTGCAAACATTCATCTGTAAAGCTCGAAGAAGGAAGTTTCATATACTTTTACAAAATGATTCTTAACATACTCCACAACCACATATTGATCGCTTAGAGGTGTAAATCCATTTGAAAGATCGTTTGCTTCCACCTTTTGAACGATTACGATATTATTATATCGTATAGACTCAAGTTCTCGAATAACACGTCTATTTAACTCTGATTTACCTAATTCCGTTCCTTGCGCCCAATCAATAGACATAGGATTAGTCTGCGATGACTTGACCCACCAACCGGCACAATCGGGGACAATCGAATATGTCATCCCCAAATCCTGAGCAATACCAATCGCCTTCTGTAAGTCAACAAGAAACTTGTAAGTATTTTCATTTGTTCTAATGTACCTCCCACCTGGAAGAACTTCATCCAATCTTCTCACCAGATTCGACGCTTCTTGTTCTCTATAGATATAATTCACTCTAAACAGGCCGAATAAAACTGATATCGCGAAGCAAATGGAAAATAATCCAAAAATGTAAATACTTCTATGTTTACGCAAATTATCTGCAATTTTAGAATAAACAAAAACAAGAAGCACAGTCAACAACTATCCTGAGGCTAACACAGGAGTGTTGTAACCAATCGACAAAGAAACGCTCCAGGCTATCAATAACGACATAAATACAATTTTTACCTCCGTTTTATTTTTCCGTAGATTTTGACCAAAAAATCCAACTACCAAACCAAATAGAACAAAGGATAAAACAGGAAAGGGCGCTACCGCGAAAGTTATTAATAATCCAATCAGCGAAACCACCGAAAGCGCGAATATTCTCAACCGATTTTTCCATAAAACACCAGATAAAGACTCTTTTTGTGTGTATAAGCGACCAGATATATAGCCAACAATACAACCTAGCAACGTATATACATTGAAGTAAGTTATCAATCCAGCGGAAACAATATTAACTATTGTTGCTAGTTATTAAACTACAAACGCAGCAAGGGACCGCTTTTTTGGCGCTATGTCCAAAAGACA
>DAOTWI010000532.1:0-10784 GCA_034436075.1 Roseiflexus sp. | reverse complement strand
GCTCGAACGACCCTTTGCCATCATCGATCCGGTGACCGGCGAGGGGATCGAACGGGCGACGCCCGACACGATGCTGCTGATTGCAGTCGATGATCCGCAGGCGGCGCTGAACCGGCTGGCAGCCTATCACCGGGGCATGTACAATCCCGTGGTGGTCGGCATCACCGGGAGCGTAGGCAAGACCTCAACCAAAGAGGTGACCGCCAGCGTTCTGCAGCGCAGCTTTCGCACCTTAAAAAGCCCAAGAAGCTATAACAGCGAGGCGACATTGCCCATCGTGCTGCTCAAGCTCGCCGCCGATCACGAGGTGGCGGTGCTCGAAATGGGCATGTACGGTCCGGGCGAGATCGCGCACCTTGCGGCTCTCGCCCGGCCACGCCTCGGTATCGTTACAAATGTGGGACCATCGCATCTCGAGCGAATGGGGAGCATCGAAGCCATTCAGCGCGCCAAAAGCGAACTGCCGCAGGCGTTACCGGAAGATGGATTCGCCATTCTCAACATCGACGATCCGCGGGTGCGCGCTATGGCGGAGGTGACGCGCGCCAGACCATTCTTCTATGGTCTCGACCCAGCAGCCGATCTGTGGGCGGACTCAATCGAGAGCCGCGGGTTGCACGGCATCAGTTTCCGGGTGCATTATCAGGGTGATAGTTTGTATCTGAACCTGCCGCTGCTGGGGCGGCACAGCGTGCATACGGCGCTGGCAGCAGCGTCCGCCGGGTTGCTGCTCGGCATGGAGTGGGAAGCGATCATCGCCGGGTTGCGCAGTGAGGGTGCGCAACTCAGGGTGCTGACCGTTCCAGGAATCAACCAGACGACTCTGATCGACGACACCTATAATGCGTCGCCTGTCTCGATGCTGGCGGCGCTCAATCTGCTCTCGGAACTCAATGGTCGGCGGATCGCCATCCTGGGTGATATGCTGGAACTTGGCAGCATCGAGGAAGAGGCGCACCGTATGGTCGGCGTGCGTGTGGCGGAAGTTGCGCAGATCCTGATCACGGTCGGGCAGCGGGCGCAATGGATCGCCGATGAGGCGCTTCACGTGGGAATGCCTCCCGACCAGGTGCACAGCGTTGGCGACAACGATGCAGCGGCGCAACTGGCGCGCAGTCTGCTGGCGCCCGGAGACTTTGTGTTGATCAAAGGGTCGCGCGGCATGTTTATGGAAACGATCGTGGCGCAGTTGCAGCAGCACAATCCCTGACGTTGCATCGTCCTGGGTGGCCGTTCATTATCGTTCCAGAGAGCAACGACGTAGAGGAGCAAACACGTGCGCGAAACCCTCCAGGCACTGCTGGTGCAGGATATGGCACGAGCGCTGCTGTTGGCGGCAGCCGCCTTCATCCTGACCCTCGCAACGGGCGGGTACTGGATCCGGTTCCTGCGTCGCCATCGAATCGGCAAGCAGATCCGCCTTGAAGGACCACAGAGCCACCTGGTCAAGACTGGCACCCCAACTATGGGCGGGATTATCATCTTGCTGCCGGTGATTGTGTTGACCATCGCGTTCAACCTGATCGATCGCTGGTCGATTCTGCTGCCGCTCGCGGTTCTGATCGCGTTTGCGATCCTTGGCGCCATTGACGATTATATGTCGCTGGTCGGCAGTCGCTCGAAGACCTACGGCTTCACGCCGCGCACCAAAATGGCGCTCATGCTGCTGATTGCCTTCGGCGCTGCGCTGGCGCTCTATCTGCCGCCGCCGTTCGGTCTGGCGAACTCTGGTCAGGTGCGCGTTCCGTTTGTGGGGCAGTTCGATATCGGTCTGTGGTTCATTCCGTTCGCCATGCTGATCATCGTCGGCACGAGCAATGCCGTGAACCTTACCGATGGACTGGACAGTCTGGCGGGATGGAACCTGACGCTGGCGTTCGCCGCCTATGGCGTGATTACGTTCCTGAATGGCGAGTTCATCAACCTGATGGCGTTCTGCTTCACGCTGGTCGGCGCGTGCGCAGCGTTTCTCTGGTACAACGCGCATCCGGCGCAGGTGTTTATGGGCGATCTCGGTTCGCTCTCGCTCGGCGCCGTTCTGGGGGTGATCGCCCTGCAATCGCAGCAGTGGCTGCTGTTGCCGGTCGTCGGTCTGGTCTTTGTTGCGGAGGCGCTCTCGGTCATTATTCAGATCGGCTATTTCAAATGGACCAAACGGCGCACTGGCGTCGGGCGGCGGGTGTTCAAAATGTCGCCGCTGCACAATCACTTTGAATTGCTGGGCTGGAGCGAGACGCAGGTAATGCAGCGCTTCGTGCTGGTGGGCATGGTGGCGGCGCTGGTCGGCATCTCGCTGGCGTTGACGATTAACGATGCGCAACGGGCGCGCATGACGGTTGAGCGACCGGCGATTACGGTGGAACGATAGACGTCTATGCACCTTCAGGGAAAGCGCGCGCTGGTGATGGGGCTTGGCGTTCATGGCGGCGGGATCGGCGTTGCGCGCTTTCTTGCCCTCCAGGGCGCAGAAGTGACAGTCACCGATCTGCGCACGCCCGATGACCTGCGCGCGTCGCTCGACGCCCTCGCCGGTCTGCCGATCCGCTTCGTCTTCGGCGAACATCGGGACGATGATTTCCGCCAGGCTGAGATGGTGGTGCGCAACCCGGCTGTGCCGCCAACCTCGCGCTATCTGTGCATCGCGCGCGAAGCCGGCGCAGCTATCGAAATGGAGATGACCCTCTTCTTCCGGCTCTGCCCCGGACCGATTCTCGGCGTCACCGGGACGAAAGGCAAAACGACCACCACACTGCTCCTGGGCGCCATGCTGCGCGAGCAGTTCCCGGATACGGTGGTCGCCGGCAATCTGCGCATTTCCGCGCTCGATCAACTGCCGTTGATCGGCGCCGCCACGCCGGTGGTGCTGGAACTCTCGTCGTTCGTGCTTGAAGGATTGGGTGAAGCCGGTCTCAGTCCGAAGATCGCCTGCATCACCATGATTGCGCCGGATCATCTCGACCGGCACGGCACGATGGAGGCGTACATTCGCGCAAAAGAGGAAATCTGGCGTCACCAGCGCCCTGGCGATACGGTTGTGTTGCATGCTGGCTCGCCGCTCATGCGCGAGATGGCGGTCGTCGAGCAACGTCCAGGCGACGTGGTCTGGTTCGCCGGCGCGGATGATGCGCGCCATCTGGAAGGAAAACCAGGCGCGTTCTGGCGCGACGACGAACTGATCTGGCAGGATCGCGCAGATGGCGGGCATGCGACGCATACCGTCATCTGCACCCGCGACGATGTGCGGCTGCCCGGCGCGCACAATCTGGCGAACATTGCCGCTGCAACCGCTGCCGCCTGCGTCTTTGGCGTCGCACCAGAGCGCATCCGGCGCGCTGTGCAGACGTTCACTGGCGTCGAGCACCGGTTGGAGTTTGTGCGTGAACTCGATGGCGTGCGCTATATCAACGATACGGCGGCGACTGCGCCCGAAGCGGCGATTGCCGCGCTCCGCACCTTCGATGCGCCGATTGTGCTGATCGCTGGCGGCGCCGATAAGAATCTGCCGTTCGACGCTTTTGCGCGCGAGATTGCACAGCGCGCGAGAGCAGTGATCCTGCTCCAGGGATCGGCGACGCCAAAACTGCTCGATGCGCTGCATACGGCGCGCGCCGGTGTCGATATTCTTGGTCCCTGCGATGATTTTGAGCAGGCGCTCGCCACTGCCCGCCGTATTGCTGCACCGGGCGACATTGTGCTGCTTTCGCCAGGGTGCGCCAGTTTTGGCATGTTCCGCAACGAGTTTCACCGCGGTGAAGCATTTCGCCGCATTGTCCAGAGTTTCACGTGAGCGACGACAAGAACGACGCCGAGTATCAACGCATCCTGCGAAACCTCGAAGCGGCAGGACGTCCACCCGAAGAACCTTCGCCGGTGGAAACGGAACCACAGACAGCATCAGTGCAGGTGCGGTTCCCGCTCTTTACGCCATGGGTTGCGCGCATTTTGCTGGCGATCAACATCGCCATCTTCGTCGTACCCTGGTTGCTCGACCTGATCGGCATTCGGGTCATGGGTGCAGTGAGCGTCTACGATTTCCTGCTGATCTGGGGCGCAAAGGACAATGCGGCGATATTTGCCGGCGGCCAGCACTACCGGTTCCTGACCGCCATGTTCCTCCATGGCGGGCTGGCGCATCTGTTCTTTAATTCGTTTGCGCTCTATTCGCTGGGGTTCGAGACGGAACGGCTCTTCGGGGCGCAGCGGTTCCTGGCGATCTATATGATCGCCGGTCTGGGGGGCGGGGTGGCATCGTATGCATTCAATCCCAATCCTTCCGTCGGCGCGTCCGGCGCGATCTTTGGTCTGATCGGCGCGCTGATTGCATTCTACATGGTTGCGCGCCGGGTGTTGGGCGGGATTGCGCGCCAGCAACTCGGAAGCCTGATATTCATTACGCTGATCAATCTGGCGCTCGGTTTCACCACGCCGTATATCGACAACAATGCGCACATTGGCGGTCTGTTGACCGGCGTGGTGCTCGGATGGCTGCTGGCGCCGCAGTTCGCGCTCGATACACGGTCCTATCCGCCAACTCTGGCGCGTCTCAGTTTGCGTGGCGGGTGGGCGCTCACCCTGGCGGTGCTGGTGACGCTGATCATTCTGGTCATGCTCATCACGCCGCCGCTCTAGCGCCAACGCCTGTTTCATCGGAAAGTGGAAACCTATGGCAGAAACGCTCGAACGTAAACCAGACTATGTACTGCTCGCCGCCGTCGGGACTCTGGTGCTGCTCGGGCTGGTGATGGTGTACAGCGCGTCGTTTATGCGCGCCTACGCCAGTGCTGGCGATCCGCTCTACTTTACCTGGCGCCAGATCAATGCTTCAGTCATTGGCGCGATCGCGCTCCTGGCGGCGCAGCGCATTGATTACCGGGTCTGGCGGCGTTTCTCGGTACATGTGATGGCGGGCACGCTCTTCCTGCTGGTGCTGACGCTGATCCTGCCCGCTTCAATGACCGAAGCCAACGGCGCGCGCAGCTGGATCCGCATCGGCGCCTTCAGTATGCAGCCGTCGGAGATTGCCAAACTGACGATGGTGATCTACTTTGCCGACTGGCTCTCACGGCGTGGCGAGAAACTGACGAACGTCACCTACGGGTTGGCGCCGTTCGCGCTCATGCTTGGCGTGGTGTGCGGGTTGGTGATGCTGGGGCGCGACCTGGGCACAACGATTGTGCTGGTCGTCATTGCGGGCATGGTCTACTTTGCCGCTGGCGCCAACCTGCTGCACATCATCGGCGCGGCGCTTGTGGCGGGCAGCGCGTTCTGGGGGCTGATCAACATCGCTGCCTACCGCCAGGAGCGCATTGCCGCATGGATCGATCCGTTCGCGCACTATCAGGGGGCGGGGTATCAACCGGTGCATGCGCTCTATGCGCTGGGGAGCGGCGGATTGTTCGGCGTCGGGATCGGGCAGGCGCGCCAGAAGTTCTTCTGGTTGCCCGAAGCGCATACCGATGCGATCTTTGCCATCATCGGCGAAGAGTTTGGCTTGATCGGGACCCTCTTCGTTGTCACCTGTTTTCTGGTGATTGCCTATCGCGGCATGCGCATTGCCGGGCGCGCGTCCGATCCGTTCGCTGCGCTGCTCGCAACCGGCATCACCTGCTGGCTGGTCTTCCAGGCGCTGATCAACATCGCAGTAGTGACGACCCTCATTCCGTTTACCGGGCTGACCTTGCCGTTCATCAGTTACGGCGGAACATCACTGGTTGCGTGTATGGCAGCGGCTGGCATCCTGTTGAATATCTCGCGTCATACCGGCAATCCATCGCCAGGTGAGTCCTATGAAACGGTCACCCGATCCGGGCGCTCAGAGTCCTTTGCGCGTCTGGCTGGTTGGTGGCGGAACCGGCGGCCACGTCTATCCGGCGCTGTCCGTCGCCGCAGCACTCAACGCGCCTGGGGCGCGATCCGCCGTCGCTGAGGCGCATAACGCACCGGATGGCGCCAGACCGTTCGATACATACTGGTCGGCGCTCTATGTGGGAAGCGTTGGCGGTATGGAAGCGGCGCTGGTGGCGCGTGAAAGCGCCTTGCCGTTCCAGGCGATACCGGCGGCGGCGCTGCGTGGACGGAATCCGCTGGCGATGGTGCGCAACCTGGCAACTCTGGCGCGTGGAACCACGGCAGCGCGCCAGCTTGTCGAACGGGATCGACCGGCAGCGATCCTGGGCACCGGCGGGTATGTGTGTGTGCCGGTGTTTCTGGCGGCGCGATTGGCGGGCATACCGGCGATGGTCTATCTTCCCGACGTGGTTCCTGGACTGGCGGTGCGATTTCTGGCGCGCCTGTCCGCTCTGGTCGCCTGTAGCGTGGCGGACTCTGGGCGCTACCTGGGGCTTGAACCGTTCGACTATGCTGAGGCGGTCGCGCGACGCAGTGCGTCTGATCGGGCGGTTCGCCTGGTGGTCACCGGCTATCCGGTGCGCCAGGAACTGTTTTCTGCTGACAGGCGGGCATGCCGCGCGGTATTCGGCGTGAGCGACGAATTGCCGGTATTGCTCGTCGCTGGCGGCAGCCGTGGTTCGCGTAGCATCAATCGAGCGATTGCTGCGTTGCTGCCAGCATTACTTCCGTTTATGGACATCATTCATGTGTGCGGTCGTGAAGGAGATGCCACATTCCTGCGTGCAGCCATGCGAGAGTTGCCAGAAAGCCTGCAAAAGCGGTATCATCTATTCGAGTATCTCCACGGATCGTCCGAGACGCTCGCCAATGGCGCCACGTCTCCAGCGCCGACCATGGTTGCAGCGCTCGTCGCCGCTGATCTGGCGGTCTGTCGCAGCGGCGCGTCCGCGCTCGGAGAACTGCCAGCCGCTGGCTTGCCAGCGGTGCTTGTGCCGTACCCGCATGTGCATCAGGAAGAGAATGCCGATTACCTGGCGCAGCGTGGTGCGGCGGTCAAGATCAGCGATGCAGCGCTCGCGCGCACATCGGAGGAAGGGTTGCTCTTTCGCGAAATCTACCGGCTCATCCATCGCCGGGACGAACGATACGCCATGGCGGAACGGATGCGGGCGTTGGCGCAACCTGACGCCGCTCACCGGCTCGCGTTCCTGCTTCAGACGCTGGTGATCAGGAGACAGACGGTATGATAACGATCGATCTGAGCGGTCCGTTTGTGACCTATTCGATCCTTGCGGCGCTCGGCATTCTTGGTTGGGTCTGGGGCTTTCGCTACTTCGTCAGCCTGGGGTTGATGACGACCCTGGCGTATCTGGTGGCTGTGCAGGGCGGTAATTTCCTTGTCGGGTTGATCAACCGGACGTACAGCAATCTGCCAAGACTGGCGGCGTTTGTAACTGGCGGCGATACCTCCCAGGCGACGCCGCTGGGTCCGATTATTCCAGAAAATCTTGAGGCGCCGCTGTTGTTGCGCGTGCTGGTGTTTGTTGCGCTGGTTGCCGTGGGGATCGGCTACTCGTTTCCCTGGGAAGGAAAGCCGCTCGGCGGGTGGGGCGGCAAGCGTCCGCTCCGTATCCTGGGGGCGCTGACGGGACTGTACACGGCGGTGTTGTTGACCAGCGCCATCGCCATTTTCTGGCGCGAATTCGCGCCAACCGCCACGGTTCCAGACATGCTGGCGAGAGCATTGAATAGCCTGCCAACGTGGACTGGCATTATTCCATCGACGGTCACGGCGTTTGTGATCACCCTGCTGATCGTAACGGTCATTCGTTTCAATCGTATCTGGGCGGTTGATGGCGGTGGCGGCGGCGGCGGCGGCGGACAAAAGAAGTAGCTGCTGGGATAGTAATGGCATGCACTATCATATCGTCGGCATTGCAGGCGCAGGAATGAGCGCCATTGCCCAGATCTTGCTCGATCAGGGGCATACGGTGAGCGGTTCGGACCTCCAGCAGAACGCGCTGACGGCTGCGCTTGAGCAGCGCGGCGCACGGATTCGCTGCGGGCACGATCCGGCTTCCGTCGCTGGCGCCGACCGGTTGGTGGCGACATCCGCCGTTCGCGACGATCATATCGAACTGGCGGCAGCGCATGAACGCGGCATTCCGGTGCTCCGGCGCGCCGATCTCTGGCGCGCCTGGTCGCGTGAGCGGCGGGTGGTGGCAGTGGCTGGCGCTCACGGAAAAACGACCACGACGGCGTTGATTGCGCTAATGCTGACGCAGGCTGGCGTCAATCCCGGCTTTTTGATCGGCGGAGAAACGCCCGATCTCGGAACCAATGCGCGATGGGGCGATCCTGCGGCGCCGCTCGTAGTTGAAGCCGATGAATACGACCGGACATTTCTGGCGCTCACGCCTGACGTCGCCGTCATTACGAACGTTGAGTGGGAGCATGTCGATATCTACCCATCGCCGGAAGCGTATGAAGCGGCGTTTCGCGCATTTGCCGGAAGCGTGGCGCACCCGCAGCGCCTGATCATCTGTGGCGATGATCCCGGCGCTCTGCGGATTGCGGGTCATCCCGACGTTCAACAGTATGGCATCGAAGAAGCCGTCGCCTGCAACCCGGCGTCGTGCCGTCTGGCGCTCATGGACTGGATGGCAGCGAATGTGCGCTACGATGGATCGATGACGTGGTTCGATCTCTGGCGCTACGACCGGCGCACCTTCGGTACGCGGCTCGATGGCGCATACACGATGCAATTGGCTGGCGATCACAATGTGCGGAATGCGCTGGCAGCCATTGCAGCGGCGACAACGCTGGGAATTGATCGAACTGCGATTGCTGGCGCGCTCGCCAGGTACCGCGGCGCCCGGCGCCGCTTCGACCTCAAAGGTGAAGCGAACGGCGTCATCGTGATTGATGATTACGCGCATCATCCAGCGGAAGTGCGGGCAACCCTGGCAGCGGCGCGCATTCGTTTCCCAGAGCGGCGCATCGTGGTCTACCTGCAACCCCATACATTCTCGCGCACGTATGCGATGCTCGATGCGTGGGCGGATGCCTTCGATGCCGCGGATGTTGTGCGCGTCGGCGATGTCTATGCGGCGCGTGAAACAGGCGATCCGCACGCGGCTGCGCGTGCGCTTGCCGCGCGTATTGTCCATCACGATGTTCAGGTTGCAGGGGATGTCGAGGCGGCAACGGCAATGATCGCTGCGCTGCTGCAACCCGGGGATCTGCTCTTAACTCTTGGCGCTGGCGATGGATACCGTGTGGGTGATGGGATCATTGCACAGACTGAACATCGGAGTCGAGCGTGACGTGAGAGACGAAAGCACACCTGCATTTCACCGGCGTGTCGCCGGGGAGTTGGGCGCCCGCTACGGCGGCGACGAACGCGCGCCCGAAGGATGGCGCGAGATTCAGACCTGGCACTGGGAACAGGCAGGCGCCTACACGTCTGCCATCGAAACGGCGCTGTCGATTACCGAAATGCGGGTTGCACGGCTCGACTTTGGCGGCGCACGCCAGTGGACGGAGCGGGTATTGACGTTGCTCGAACGCATTCCCGTGGAGGAACGGCCTCCTTACGAACTGCGCGCCTGCGCTCTGGCGCTAGCAGTGCTCGAATTCGGCGGCCAGTATCGGGAAGGGCTGGAGTATGCGCGCCGGATGTTGCGCGCAGCGCAGCGCACCAAAAACAGTGAGGCGGAGGCGCGTGCCATGCTCGGAGTCGGGCGTATGCAGCGCGAACTGGGACAACTGGTTCACGCGGAAGCCGCCTTGCAAAACGCACGCGATCTTGCGTCCCGTGACGACTTGAGCGACCTCGAAACCGAAGCCCGTCTGCACCTGGCGAAAGTGCATCAGTTGCAGGGGCGGCATCTGGAGGCGCTTCAGGAGTTGCAGATGGCGCGCGAGGAGCACGAAAACGACGACGATAAATTGAAACTGGCGCGCGTGCTCACTGGCATCGGTGATGTCTATCGCGTGCTCGGAGCGAACCAGGAGGCGTTTACGTTCTACACCCGCGCGCTGAGTCTGGAACAGGGACGCGGCAGCCTGATCGGGCAAGCCATCCTGAAAGATAAACTCGCGCTGGTGCTGCTCAATCAGAATAAACCGTCTGACGCTCTGGTATCGGCTGAGGAGAGCCTCTATCTGCGCCAACGGATCAATGATGTCGTCGGTCAGGCGCGTTCGTATACGGTCATTGGCGCGGTGATGAGCCGGCTTGGGCGTCACGAACAGGCGATGGGGTCATACAAACGCGCATATGAGTTGCAGGAGTTGACCCAGAATCCGCGCGGTCAGTGCATTGCGCTGATCCATCTTGGCGATGCTGCACGTGCGCTGCGCCAGCCACAGGCGGCGGTGCTGCACTACGAACGAGCGCTTGCACTGGCGCGCCGTGATCAGGATCAGATCGGAATCGCACGTGCGCTCGAGCGGCTTGGCGATCTGCATTATGCGCAGGAACAGCGGTCACAGGCGCTGGCGCGCTGGAATGAGGCGCTTCAGATCCGCGAGACGTTGCGCCACGTGGATGAAGCGGACCAATTGCGCTATCGCATTCGTGCACTACAGCCAGCGGAATAAGGTATGCAGTATCTGGAAAACGAACCTCTCGCGCCATACACCTCCTGGCGCATCGGCGGTCCGGCGCGCTATTTCGTGCAGGCGACGAGTGCAGCCGAGACGGTGCAGGCGCTGGCATGGGCCGATCAGCGCGGTCTGCCGGTCTTTGTGCTCGGCGGCGGCTCGAATGTTCTGATCCGCGACGCCGGTTTTCCTGGGCTGGTCATGCGCGTTCGGGCGCACGATCTGCGCTTCGAGACCAGCGGCGATGAGGCGCGCGCAGTTGTCGAGTCCGGCGCGCCAATGGCTGGCACCGCGCGCCGGCTGGCGCGCCAGGGATGGGCGGGTCT
>DAOTWI010000531.1:0-2670 GCA_034436075.1 Roseiflexus sp. | reverse complement strand
ACCCGTGTAACCTGCAACCTCCAACCCTCTCGCCGCTCGTCTCGCGCCTCTTGCCTCAAGGGTTACGTAACCGCCACCCCCTGTTATACAACCATCACGTCGCACACTCGTCGGATCGGATAGGCTATAAGGTGAACGGTTCGTCGTTCGCTGTGTGTGCCGTCGACGATGGGGTCGCGCACGTTTTCGTTCAACACGCGCTGACTCCTGTGTCGTTTATGGCAGCGGGCACTGCGGCGCGTGTTTCTTTTCCCTCGTGCACGTCCTACATTTCCTGCTCCACGCGCCGGGCGCCCGCACAGGAAGGAGGCGCCGCCATGGCAACGGAATTGACGATCAGCTGCATCAAGGCTGATGTCGGCGGGTTTGTCGGGCACTCAGCCATCCACCCGGCATTGAAGGACGAAGCAGGGCGACAACTGGAGATCGCGCGCCGTCACGGTCTCCTGATCGATTTCCACGTGACAGCCTGCGGCGACGATCTCGGATTGCTCATGACTCATCGCATGGGTGTCGATAACCACGAGGTTCACCGCCTCGCCTGGGATGTGTTCGATCTCTGCACGCGCGTGGCAAAGGAACTGAAACTGTACGGCGCCGGGCAGGACCTGCTCAAGGATGCGTTTTCCGGCAATGTGCGCGGCATGGGTCCGGGCATCGCCGAGATGACGATCGTTGAGCGTCCATCTGAGCCAATCATCGTCTTCTTTGCCGATAAAACCAGTGCAGGCGCCTGGAACCTGCCGCTCTTCCGTATGTTTGCCGATCCGTTCAACACAGCGGGTCTGGTGATTTCACCGGCGATGCACGAAGGGTTCCGCTTTCGCGTGCTCGATGTGCGGAAGGGTGAAACGATCATCCTCAGTACGCCGGAGGAGATGTACGACCTGCTGGTATTCATTGGCGCGCCAGGGCGCTATGTGGTGGAAAGTGTGACGGCGAAAAGCACTGGCGCCGTCGGCGCCGTCTCGTCCACGCAGCGGCTGGCGCTGATTGCCGGGCGCTACGTCGGGAAGGACGACCCGGTCTGCATCGTGCGGGCGCAGGGTGAGTTCCCGGCGGTCGGCGAGGTGCTGGAGCCATTCACCATGCCACACATTGTCGAAGGGTGGATGCGTGGATCGCACTACGGTCCGCTGATGCCCTGCCGCATTGGTGACGCTCATCCGGGACGCTTCGACGGACCGCCGCGGGTGATTGCGCTGGGGTTCCAGGTCGCCGATGGACGGCTGATTGGACCGCGCGACATGTTCGACGATCCCAGTTTTGACGAGGCGCGGCATTTGTGCAACGTCATCGCCGATCATCTGCGGCGTCATGGTCCATTCGAGCCGCACCGCCTGCCGATGGAGGAGATGGAGTACACCACGCTTCCAGAGGTGATGAAGAAACTGGCAGACCGCTGGCAGCCGATGAACGGTCACGCGGTCAGTCCGGAGCAGGTGGAAGCGCTGCCAGCCAGCGTCTGATCTGTTGATCGCAGAAGGAGGTCGACCATGCCGAACCGTGACTGGCAGTATGCCGACGAGCGCGCTGCGCACCTGATCGATGATCGCCAGCGCTATGTCGAAGGCGCGATCATCGACTGGCTGATCCGCACCGGCCAGTGGGATCCGCTGGCGGAGGAAAAGATCCGCGCCTGGCTGGAACGGCAGGCGGCGGAGATGGCGGAGCAGGAGCGACAGGCGAACAACTAAATATCGAAGATGAGCGCCTCGTCCGTGCCGTGCGGCGACTCCGCCAGGATGTCGCCGCACGGACTAACGATCATCGCGCCGCCGAATGACGCTTCAGGCTGCGCGGGATCTTCGAGTGCGTTGACGATCAACGCCGTCACCCCCAGAGTGCTGACAGCTTCTGCATATGCGTGGCGCTCCTCGCGCAGCCAGCGCCCCGGATCAGGGGAGGCGCCGTCGAAACTGCGCGCCAGCGGGACGATGATCAGATCAGCCCGCCTGTCCAGCCGCATCCGGGCATCCTCGTCGAACAGGTCGCCGCAGATCAGGATCGCCAGCCTGCCAGCCGCCGTATCCGCCACGTGAATGTCGTTGCCGACGGCAAAGGGCGGCTGTTCACTCATCTTCCGCTGCACCAGCGCCGTTCGTCCTGACGCATCGATCAAAACCGCAGAACTGTAAAACCCTTCTGCTGCACGCTCCAGCATCCCAAAACAGACAGCACAATGATACGCCTGCGCCAGCGTTGCAACCGCCGCCGTCGTTTCGCCGGGGATTGGCTCCGCGTACCATTCGAGATCAGGTGGCTCGTACAGATACCCGGTGAAGGCGCATTCCGGCAGGCAGACTAGATCAGGCGCACACAGCGCCACTTCCGCCAGTCGTTGCCGGAAATGGCGGATATTCGCCGCAGGATTGCGGGGTTCGATGTTCAGGGGGAGAAGACAGATGCGCATATTCGCACCTACTTGTTTGTCCAGCTTCAGGTCGCCCTCAGGTGTAGGCGCAATGTATCATCCGGCAGCGGGATGGGCGCCTCGCTGACCGCCAGCGCGCTGGACGCGCTGCCAGAGCCGATCGTAGACGCCGGGCAAGCGGTTCGCTAGCAGCACGAACGGCGCTGCCGGCGCCCACATCAGTGCGTGGCGGGTCGTGGCATCGGTTGTGGCGACTTTCCAGCCAAAACCGGGTACGCCATCAGCCGGGTCCGGGC
>DAOTWI010000530.1:0-3504 GCA_034436075.1 Roseiflexus sp. | reverse complement strand
CAGCCGCCGCACCGCACCACGTTGATTCGGAAGCGCCACGCTGCCGCAGGCTCTGGCGCAGCCAGAAAATACGCCACCGCGTACGTCGTGTCAAATAACACGATCAGCGGTGACATGTTATCCGATGTGACGTTCTTCTCTATCAAGATCGACAAGCAATGTGCGCACTGCGGCTTCGAGTTGCGCATCACGCCCGTCGCGCCACTCCCCCAACCGCAGCGGCACATCGAGGTCCACCGGTCGACCGCGCCCTTCCAGGTCTTCGCCTTCCGGCGTCGTGACGCGCAGTTGCGGCAGCCGGAGCGATGACCCGTCGATCAGGCGCCGGGTGAATGTGCCAATCACAGCGCCCGCGGTTGGTTTCCCGACAACCACGCCCAATCCCTGGCGACGGTACGACTCGCTGAAGGTTTCCGCATTGGAACTCGATGATTCGTTCGTCACAAGCACGGTTGGCTTGTTCAATACGCGATTGCCAAAGATGTGGGACGAGTCGGCGACCGAGCGATTGCGGAACGCGCTGAGCAGGATGCTGCGACGCATCAGGACATCGAGAATGAAGGTTGCCGTATGCCCGCCCGAATTGAAGCGGATGTCGACGACCAACCCGTCCTTATTGTGCATTTCGACATCGAGGTCGGTCAGGAACTGCTGGTAGGCGTCGTAACTCATTTTGCGGATATGCACATATCCGATGCGTCCATCACTCGCCCGATGAACGATCTGTTCATTCTCAAGGACCCAGGCTCGATATCGCAGCCAGTCATACTGCTCCGCCGGAACGGGGCGCACCTCCACATCGCGCTGCTCGCCGGAGGGAGCAGCCACCCGCAGAATAACGCGCCGTCCTGCCGTGCGTTGCAACAACGCATCGAGCGATGTGTCCGGCGTCAGTGCGACGCCATTGACTGCCAGCAACGTCTCGCCGGGTTGGAGCGCGCCATTGCGCGCAACTGCCGCCGGGCTGTCGGGAATGACTCTGGCAATGCGGAATTGACCGCTGCGCAGGTATGCGACCGGATCGAGGGCGATTCCGAGATAGCCGTCCTGCCCGCCGTTCCCGTCGCCTCTGAGTAATCCGACGTGCGATGAACGCAGCTCGCCGACCATCAGGTTAATCAGCAGCGACACTTCGGAGGGAGTCTGCGCCCCCTGGATCAGCGGCGCATACTGTTCGTGCATCGCTTCCCAGTCGATGCCGCGGAATCGCTCGTCATAGAAGCAATCGCGCAGCAACCGCCAGCATTCCTCGAATATCTGCCGCTTTTCGTGAGCAAAATCGACGATCACCTCCGCTGATACAGCCAGCGTTGTTTGTTCCCCTTTCGGAAACTTCCGTATGGCAATCGTTCCGCCGTCGAGAAAATAGAGATGCTTACCGTCGGGGGTAAACCAGGCATGCGATTTTGCGCCTGGCGTGCTGGTCAACTGGCGCGGTCCCTGATCGGCGCGCGGCTCGTCAAGCGGCAGCGTCCAGAGATTCTGCCGGCCTGCAACTGTCGCGCTGCACACCAGATCGCGCCCGTCTGGGCTGATGCACAACGCAATGGCATCCATCTGCGGCGGCGTGAGCAGGCGCAACCGGCGTTCGATGCCGCTGAAGACGATGGCGACCTCGCGTGATGATGCCGGTCTGGACGGTTTGGAAGGGGCGTTCTGCTGAGCGAGGGTATGGTCAGGCGCGTCATCCGGCTCAATCACAGGAACAATCACCGGCTGCGGTTCACGATCAGTGTCGGCGTGATGCGGTTGAGCCAGTCCAGGTGTGGGTGGGCGCCCGGACGTTTGTTCACCGCGATGGTCGCCTTTGTGCGACTCGAACAGTCGTTCAAACTCTGCTTCACGAAACACCGGCAGTTGCGGTTGCAGGTCGATGCGCGCGATCTGCGACTCGGCGCGGTACTGACCGGTCGTAAAGATGATGAAGCGTCCATCGGGCGACCAGAGCGGTCCTGCCGCCTGCAAATTGCTGAGGAACGAAATCTGATGCGCCTGGTGTTCCTCGATGTGTTGCACATACAGATTGCTGAAGAAGCGTTCGTCCTGGGCGCAGAACGCCAGCCAGCGACTGTCGGGCGACCAGGCGAATGAGGCGCCGAACACAAAGTGCGCCCGAACGAACGGGCGGTCCTCGCCGCTGGCGACGTTGATCAATCGGATCTCATCATCGCCGCGTGCATACGCGATCCAGCGTCCATCGGGCGAAAAGCAGGGAAAACTTTTGCGCTTTGATCCGTGTGTCAGGCGGCTTTCGCGGCGTGTGAGAAAGTCGTAGTGATACACTTCTTCGTCGCCGTGGCGATCAGAAACATAAGCCAGACAACGACTATCGGGCGACCAGGCGATGTCGCTATCCCGGAATGTCGTCTGCGAGATAGGGTATGCCGGTCCCTGGCGTTGATCGCGTTCCGTTTCTTTATCGGCGAAGTCAGCAAAGATTTTGCCGCGCACCGTAAAGGCGACTTTCTTCCCATCGGGCGAGAGCGCCAGTTCGCCCACATCGCGCGTGTAGGTCTGCACCCGCACCGGCGTCATTTTCGTATCCTGGCGCACCTGGATCGGGACGCGCGCGGTCGCGCCGGAGGCGAGATCGAGTGTCCAGATGCCAAAATCGCGTTCAAATGCGATTGTTCTTCCATTGGCGCTGATCGAGGGCCAAAGCAGGCGTCCGTCCTTGAATGCGGTGATGCGTTCAGCAGTTCCGCCTTCGCGAGGCGCCACCCACAGATTTTCGCAACCGTCACGATCAGAAACGAAGACGATCGCCTGACTATCGGGCGACCACATCGGGCAATAATTCAACCCCGGCGCATCGCTCACTCGATAGAAATCACTGGCATCGGGCGCATTCGATGCCACCCAGAGTTCAGCGCCGCCATACGGATTCGGTCCGCGTCGCCACCAGTGATCCCGCATCAGGCTGAATGCCAGCCAGCGCCCACAGGGAGAAACGGCGACTGTGCCGAGGCGCTCATACGGTTGTGCGATCCAGCAAACCGGCGTGCCGCCTGATGCAGCGATGCGATAGACGGCCGTTCCCTGGCGCTCGCGCGGAGAGGTGAAGTAGATGGCGGCGCCATCAGGCGACCAGCACTCAACAGCGTTCTGCGCTTCGTGGTACGTCAGCCGGCGCACCTCGCCGCCGTCGAGCGGCAAGACATACACATCACCCTGTCCGGTACGCGACGAGGTGTAGGCAATGGCTGAACCATCCGGCGACCAGCGCGGGAGCATATGGTTGGCAGGATGGGCGGTCAATCGTTCAGCGTTCCCGCCGCCAGCATCAACGAGCCAGATGTCGCCTGCATACACAAATGCAATACGATGACCAGCAGGATCAATCGAGGGCGCGCGAAAGTAGGGACGGGTGGCGTGCTGATCGTCGGTCACGGGCGATCCCTTCTCTGTTACAGCGCGTCGTACCTCTGTCATTATAGGTGCGACTCACGATGCGGGCAAGCACGCTGTGGCGGATAATGCGCCCGCCCGCGCGGGTCACCGCGG
>DAOTWI010000529.1:0-3051 GCA_034436075.1 Roseiflexus sp. | reverse complement strand
CGCCGAGCAGAAGCGCGCCGGGGGCGTCGCCTATGGCGCGGTGGCGCTGGCTGAGGGGCGAAGACAGGTGCGGGCGTATTACCGGTAACTTTGGTCTGCGCCTGACTGGATGGGCGGAAAGAAATCCACAGAGACGATCCTTTTCTCAATGTGCAGCAACGACTCCGCAGATTGCTGCACCAGGGCGCATGGCATCCTGCCAGGAAGGTGCGCCCTCGGCCACGCTGGCGGCGCTCATTCCAGCAGCGGCAACCGGCGTTTTCGTCGAGGTTTCACGAAGAGTCAAGCGATGTCGCTCTGATAGAGCGATCAACCTGAACCTGGACGAATGCAGCCTGTCGAGCGGTTGGCGTTGGCTTCGACAGGCTCAGCCAACGCCAATCACGAGATTGTCCAATATCTGGTTGATCGTCTTATGAGATGGGGGTGCGTCGCAGGGATGCGCCTGCGCGCGGAATGCGAACAATCAACCATAACGATGAAGGAGACAATGCATGACTGGCGTTCACCATTCTTCCTGGCGCAGGTATCTGGGGCTGGCGCTGGTGACGGCGAGCATTCTGGCGTTGCAGGTGACGTTCACCCGCATTTTTTCGATTATGATCTGGCACCACTTTACCTACCTGATCATCGGGGTGGCGTTGCTCGGCGGCGGCGCGTCCGGCACGTTCCTGGCGGTGCGCGCGTGGGATGCAGCCACGATTGAACGCCGGCTGGGGAAACTCGTCGTTGCGTATAGCCTGGCGGTGCTGCTCAACCTGGCGATTATCGGCAGCGTCGCCATCGATCCGTTGCGCGGCAGCCAGATCGTGCAAACCCTGATCGGGCTGGCGCTCTATTTTGCCGGATTGTTCACGACGTTCTTCCTCGGCGGGTTGATTGTTTCCGGCGTATTCACCTTGTGGCACAAAGAAGCGCATCGCCTCTACTTCGCCGACATGCTGGGCGCCGGCGTGGCGACGCTGGCGATTGTGTGGCTCATTCAGGCGATTGGCGGTCCGGCGACGATTGTGCTGACGGCGCTGCTCACGCTGGCGGGAAGCGTGCTGTTTGGCGTTACGCTGGGGCGACGCTGGCGTATCGGCGCTGCCGTTCTTGGCGCCGGGCAGATTGCGCTGGCTGGCTGGCTCCTCTTTGGGGCGCCGTTGCACCTGCCAGTGCCTGGCTCGAAGGAACTTGGGTGGGCGCAGCAGCACTTCAAGGCGCGCCCGGAGTACACACGCTGGAACCCGGTGGGGCGCGTCGATGTGATGCCGACCATTCAGGTCAAGGAGCCGATGATCGTCGGCGGCATCAGCAAGGTCTATCTGGCGAGCGACGAGTTTCAGCGCGCACCATTGTACGACCTGAAACTGGTGACGCTCGACGGCACCTCAATGACCGGCATGTACCGGTTTGATGGAACGGACGAAGACCTGCAACGCTTCCGCTTCCTTGACCATGCGATCATCAGTGCGCCGTACCAGATGGGATTGCGGCATGACACCACGCTGAAGATCGGCGCTGGCGGCGGTCTCGACATCCTGCTGGCGCGGTTGTATGGCGCGCAACGGATTACCGCCATTGAGTTGAACGCCGATGTCGTCAAGTTGCTGGAAGGACCGTACCGCGAGTTCAGCGGCAACCTCGCCGGGCATCCCTCCACCCGGATTGTCGTTGCCGAAGGGCGCAGTTTTCTGACGCGCGATACCGCCACCTACGATCTCATCCAGGGAATTGGTCTCGATAATCTGGTGGCGCTCTCCGGCGGCGCCTACGTCCTCTCGGAATCCTACCTCTACACTGTCGACTCGTTCGCGCTGATCCTGAACCGGCTCAATCCAGAGGGGGTGTTCGCATGGACGCGCAACGTCGATCAGCCGCCGCGCGAAATGCTGCGGATCACGGCGCTGGCTGCCGAGGCGCTGCGACAGCGCGGCGTCGCCGATCCTGCCGCGCATATTGTGATCGTCGCCAATGACACGAACTCTCAGGCGACGCTGCTGGTTTCGCCGTCGCCGTTTCCGCCGGAAGCAATCGAGCGGCTGCGGGCATGGGCGGATGCCAATCAGTTCACCATGTTGCACGATCCGCTGCAACGCCTCGATACCGCGTATGCGGAGTATCTCCACGCGCCTGACCCGCGCGCTTTCGAGGAGGCGTATCAGTTCAACATCTTCCCGGTGACGGATGACAACCCGTTCTTTTACAACTACTTCAAGTGGAGTCATCTGACCTTCGACCAGGCGTTCACCGGCAAACTCAACCGCTTCCCGATAGGGAATCTGATCCTAATCGTGATGTCCGGCTTTTCGCTGGCGAGTGCGGCGGCGTTCATCGTCGCGCCGTTGTGGCGGCACAACCGGCGCGGATTGCAGTCGCCGCTGGCGCGCCCAATGCTGGTCTACTTCAGCGCCCTGGGGATCGGCTACATTTTCGTTCAGATCGTGCTGATCCAGCGCTTCACGTTGTTCATCGGCTACCCCACGAGCGCCATTACCACGACGATCTTCAGCATGCTGCTCTTCTCGGCGGTGGGAAGCCTGCTCAGCCGCCGATGGATCGACAGTCCCGCCCGTCTGCGCGCGGCGCTGATCGCGGTCGTCATTGCCGTTGGGGTGTACATTGTCGCGCTGCCGCCGTTGTTCCAGGCGCTGCTGCACCTGCCGGACGCCGCGCGCATGGCGGTGAGCGTGCTGATTATTGCGCCGCTCGCGCTGCTCATGGGCATGCCGTTCCCCACCGGACTGCGGCAACTCGGCGTACACGGCGCGGAACTGGTGCCGTGGGCATGGGGGATGAACGGCGTCTTTTCGGTTGTCGGCTCGACCCTGGTGATCATCATCAGCATGGCGAGCACATTTACCGTCGCCATGGCATGCGCGGCGCTGTTCTACGGCGTGGCTGCCGTCGTTGCCGCAGGGCTTTACCGGCGGATGGAGGTGCGGTTGCCTGGGGTTGCGGGAGCGCCGGTGGATGTGGCGGAGGGGGTCAGGGGATAGGAGAACCGAGAACTGAGAACCGAGAACTGAGAACCGAGAACTGAGAACCGAGAACTGAGAACCGAGAACT
>DAOTWI010000528.1:0-3874 GCA_034436075.1 Roseiflexus sp. | reverse complement strand
CGTTCTCGGTTCTCCGTTCTCGGTTCTCCGTTCTCGGTTCTCCGTTCTCGGTTCTCCGTTCTCGGTTCTCTATGTTCAACGATGTGTTCTTCGACTACACCCTGCGCACCGTTGCACTCGGATCGGCGCTGCTTGGCATCGTAAGCGGCGTGATCGGCGCATTTGCCGTCCTCCGCCGGCAGAGCCTGCTTGGCGATGCCATGTCGCACGCGGCGCTGCCGGGCATTGTGCTGGCATTCATTGTCACCGGCAGCCGGGAGCCGCTGGCGCTGATGATCGGCGCGGCATTCGCCTGCTGGATCGGCGCCATGGTTGTCGCGTCGATTGTGCGCACGACGCGCCTCACGAGCGATAGCGCCCTCGGACTGATCCTGGCGACGTTCTTCGGCGCCGGTCTCGTGCTGCTGACGTGGGTGCAGCAATGGCCCACCGCCGCGCAGGCGGGACTTGACCGGTATCTCTTCGGTCAGGCGGCGACCCTGCTCGAACGCGATGTCGTTGCGATGGCAGCGATTGGTCTGCCAGCATTGCTGATCCTGGCGCTCTTCTGGAAAGAATGCGCCATCCTGTCATTCGACCCGGATTTTGCCAGCAGCATCGGATTGCCGGTGCGCCTGCTCGACGTGCTGCTGACCTCGCTGCTGGTTGTTGCGATCATCATCGGTTTGCAGACCGTTGGCGCGGTGCTGATGAGCGCCATGCTCGTGGCGCCAGCGGCAGCGGCGCGCCAGTGGACCGATCGGCTCGGTGTGATGGTTGCGCTCTCCGGTTTCTTTGGCGCCTTCGCCGGTGTCGCCGGAGCACTGTTGAGCGGCGTTGCGGCGCGTCTTCCGACCGGACCGATGATTGTCGTGTGCATCAGCGCGCTGACGCTTGTGTCGCTCTTGTTCGCGCCGCGGCGCGGGTTGGTGTGGGATTGGCTGCGCCATGCCCGACCAGTTGTTACGAACCAGCCGTGAGACCTATGAGTCCCTTGACGGAAATCACGCTCATTGCGATTGTCACTGCGGTTGCCTGCGCCTTGCCTGGCGCGTTTCTAGTGCTGCGCCGGGCGGCGATGATCAGCGACGCCATCGCCCACACGGTGCTGCTGGGCATTGTTCTGGCATTCCTCATTGTGCAAGACATGACCTCGCCCATTCTTGTGGTTGCAGCCGCAGCCGCCGGTGTGGCGACGGTGGCGCTGATCGAACTATTGCACCAGACCGGACGGGTGCGCCAAGACGCTGCGATCGGGCTGGTCTTTCCGTTTCTGTTCAGTATCGCGGTTATTCTGATCGCCCGGTACGCCGGCAATGTCCATCTCGATGTCGATGCCGTGCTGCTCGGCGAGCTGGCGTTTGCCCCGCTCGACCGGCATGCCCTGTGGGGTTATGATCTGGGACCGCGGGCGCTCTGGTTGATGAGCGGCATTCTCGGCGTGTCGCTGCTGCTGCTGATCATGTTCTATAAGGAACTAAAACTGGCGACCTTCGACGCGGCGCTGGCGGCTGCATTTGGCTTTGCTCCTGTCGCCTTGCACTATGGCCTGATGAGCGTTGTCTCGCTGACGGCAGTAGGCGCCTTCAATGCCGTCGGTTCAGTGCTGGTGGTGGCGCTCATGGTGGCGCCGCCAGCCGCTGCCTATCTCTTGACCGACCGTCTATCGCGCATGCTGGTGTTGAGCGCCGCATTTGGCGCACTGGCAGCGATTCTGGGATGTATGGCTGCGTTTGCACTCGATGCATCGATTGCCGGTACGATGGCGGTCATTGCCGGGCTGATCTTTGGCGTGGCTTGGGTATACGCTCCAGAGCGCGGTCTGCTGGCGCAGGCATTGCGCCATGCCCGCCAGCGCCAGGACTTCGCGCAGGCTATGCTGCTGGTGCATCTGCTTCACCACGAAGCGACGCCACAGGCGACGGTCGAATGTGATCCAGCGCATCTCAATGAGCATCTGCACTGGGATGCCGCGTTTACCGCACAGATCCTGCGCCGCGCCGAGCAGCGCGGGTTGCTGGAACGCCAGCAGCACCTGATCGTGCTCACGGAGCGCGGGCGGCGCCTCGCGGTGCAAACGCTTGGCGGGGAGGGATGACCAGCGCAAGAACCGCCAGAGCAAGCCCTGGCGGTCTGGTCAACTGCATGCACCAATACCCGATAGCGCCGGAGGAACCGGCTTGCCAAAGCAGCCTACACAAACAGCGGCGCCATGTGGCGCTCCGCCACCAGACGCTCCATCTCCTCGTCAGCCGGGCGCGCCTGGAAGCGGCTCGCCGCATCGAGCACCTTCGGCAGCAGATAGATGTCGCCGACGGTGTTGAGGAACATTTCTGGACGACCAAGCACCCAATGCACCGCCAGATCGATGTCCGCCTGATCCTCGAGCGGCGCGTACCAGGTGGCATGCACATGCTCACGCTCCCCCCACGGCGCCTGCGTGATCGACTTGATCGTCTGGATGGCGACGCCGCGTTCACGGCAGACCGCCGCAAGCGCCTCGAAATCGGCGGCATACTGCGGATTCTGCATCAGAATGTAACTGTACGGCAGCAACACCGAGTCGAACGGGAAGCGCTCGAGCGCGCGGCGGTGCTGCGCCGCGACCGTCACGCCGTGACCGGTGACGCCGATGAAGCGCACCAACCCCTGATCACGCGCTTCGATTGACGCTTCGAGCGCGCCGCCGGGACCGAGCGCCTGCTCCCACTCCTGCGGGTCGACCAGGTTGTGCAACTGGATCAGATCAACCGAATCGACGCGCAGGCGTTCGAGCGACCGGCGAATTTCGTCGCGCGCGCGTTGATACGTGCGTTCACCAGTTTTCGTCGCCAGAAAGAAACGCGAACGATGTTCCCGCATCCAGGGACCGATCCGCAGTTCGCTGTCGCCGTAACTGGCAGCCGTGTCGATATGATTGACCCCATACTGCAAGAGCAGCTCCAGCGTGCGATCGGCTTCCTCCTGAGACACGCGGCTGAGCGCCGCAGCGCCGAAGATGGCGCGAGTGCTGTGGTGGCCCGTGCGGCCAAACGGGGCAGTGGGGATCATGGCGAGGCTCCTTTGCTTCTCCCGGTACACAGATCTCACGGTACCACAGGTTCGCTGGCTGTCAAGTCCGGCTCATGCTATAATCGTCTCTCGTGCCACACACCACGATCCATCCCGCCGGTCGCTCATCGCCGCTGATGCTGACGCGCATTGCGGGTGCGCTGGCCCCTGCTGCGCTCGCTGCACTCGTTGCGGCGCATCTGGTCTTCTTCGTGTTGCGCACCTGGCATGTGCTGGCGTTCCCCTACCCCCTCGATTACGGCGAGGGACCGCTGCTGGCACAGGTGAACGCGCTGCGCAGCGGCGCATCCCTGCCGCGCCTGTACAGCGACCCTGGCGCGCCGCCCTATCTGGTCGTCAACTACCCGCCAGTCTATCTGGTCGCTGTGTGGTTCCTTGCCCCGCTGATCGACATCGCGTCGCCCGGAAGCGACGCAACGCTGCTCGCAGGTCGCCTGGCGACGCTGCTGGCGACTCTGGGGAGCGCATTCCTGCTCTGGCGGCTGGCGTCGACGCCTGACATCCCGCACAGCACACCGACGCAGCGTATCACGGTGTTGATTGTCGCGCTCGCATTTCTTGCGCTACCCATTGTGCGCGAATGGGGCGCGTTGATGCGGGTTGACCTGCTGGGGGTCTGTCTGGGGCTGTGGGGGTTGTTGTTGACCCGCCGTCTGTCGCGTTGGGCAGCCCTCCCGCTGGCGCTGAGCCTGCTGGTGAAACCGTCGCTGATCGCCGCGCCAGCGGCAGCGATCTTCTGGCTCTGGTTTCGCCATCGCCGCCGCGCGCTGGAAACGGCGCTGATCATGGCTGCTATCGGGGGCGCTGCCGCTGGCGCGCTGCA
>DAOTWI010000527.1:0-1713 GCA_034436075.1 Roseiflexus sp. | reverse complement strand
GGTTCTCGGTTCTCGGTTCTCGGTTCTCGGTTCTCGGTTCTCGGTTCTCGGTTCTCGGTTCTCGGTTCTCCGTTCTCGGTTCTCTCGCCCCCTACTGCCCCTTCATCCGCAGCACCACATGCACCGTGCGCGCCAGAATGAGCAGATCGAACCAGAACGACTGATGTTTCAAATAATAGAGATCATACTGGAGTTTTGCCAGCGTCGCTTCGACGCTATCGCCGTAGCCGTAGTTGATCTGCGCCCATCCTGTCAAGCCAGGCTTCACCGCCAGACGCACGCGATAGAACGGAATCTCCTGCTGTAATCGTTCAACGAACTCCGGTCGTTCGGGTCGCGGACCGACCAGGCTCATCTCGCCGCGCAGCACATTGAGCGCCTGCGGCAATTCATCGAGACGCATCCGGCGCAACAGGCGCCCGACGCGCGTCACGCGGGGATCGTCTTTCGCTGCCCATTGCGGCTCGCCGTCCGGCTCGGCATGCTGCACCATCGAGCGGAACTTGAGGACGGTGAACGGCTTGCCGCGCCAGCCAACCCGTTGCTGCCGGTGGAACACAGGTCCGGGAGAGTCCAGGCGAATGGCGAGGGCGATGAACAGCAGCAGGATCAGCAGAAGGACTGCCAGCGCAAGACCGCCGGACAGGTCGAGCAGGCGCTTCGCTACGGCTTCAGCGGTGCGTGTGGGGCGTGATTGCAGCGGCAGCGCCACATACCACTGGCTGCCGACATGCTCCACCGCGATCTTTCCCGTCAAACGTTCGTAAAGCAACGGCATCGGGGTGATGGCAATGCCCTGTTCATAGCAATCCATCAAGACCTGCAACACCTCACCGCTGACTTCACCGCTGGCGATGACAATCTCATCGACACGCCGCTCCCAGACCATAGCGCCGAGGCGGTCGACGCTGCCAAGCACTGGGACGCTGCCGATCTGATCGCAGCGCGCCTGTGGCGCGTCATCGACAAATCCAACGATCTCGTAGTACGGGCTATGCCCCTTGAGAATGACGTGCGACAGTGTCGCCCCCGCCTGACCCGTTCCCAGAATGAGCAGGCGCCGGCGCGCGTGCGGCGCCCCCAGCACGCGAATGTATGCCAGACGCCAGATGACCATCAACGTCACCAGCGCAACGATGGCAAGCGCCGGCGCGAAACGCAGCGGCGGCGTTCCGGTCTCGATCGCAGCCAGCACACCGGTGACCGGGGCGCGTGACAGAATGAAAAACAGGATCAGGTAGATGATCAGGAGCAACAGACCGCCGAGGAAAATGCGGCGCATACTGGGACCGACGCGCGCGACCAGACGCAGGTTGTACATATCCGCCAGCATCAACCAGAGGGGCCATCCGATGCCGATCAGCGCCACCCAGCCGATCTGCTCCTGAACCAGTCCCATATCCAGTGAACGGTTTGCCAGGCGCGCCCATACCCAGAGCGCTCCCAGGACTGCAACCGCCGTCAGCGCCAGATCGCCTATGCGCAACAACAACCGGCGCTCGGAGATCTCCAGGCGCAGGTGGAATGGCATGGCGTGTGATCGTGATGCCGCATCGAATGCAGTCCGTTGACTCATCGCGTTGGTACGACCTGTTCAGGGGACGGGCGTTCTACCAGCAGAGACCATACGCTCCAGAGAAAGCCGCTGCCCCAACTGAAGTGCATTGTTGCCATTGCCAGCGGCAACCCCGCCGCCAGATACGGCTCGCGCCG
>DAOTWI010000526.1:0-3755 GCA_034436075.1 Roseiflexus sp. | reverse complement strand
CCGGTGTGCGACGAGGCGGCGCGCGCGCCCGCCTGCGTTGCGCCGCTCTTAATGGCGATTACCGGAGTCTGTTTCGTCACCTGACGCGCCACAGCGACAAAGTCATCGCCATTGCCGATCCCTTCCAGGTACGCCAGAATGACCCGGTTGTTCGTTTTGTCGCACCCCCACGCCTCCAGCAACGTCACCTCGTCCACGTCCGCCTTATTCCCCAGGCTCACGAAGCGCGAGAATCCGATCCCCTGCGCCTTGCTCCAGTCCAGAATGGCAGTGCAGAGCGCCCCGGACTGCGACATGAACGCGATCTGACCGGGATGCGGATGGAGCGCGGCAAACGACGCATTCAGGCGGGTGGTCGTATCAATCACGCCCAGGCAGTTGGGACCGATCATGCGCATCCCGTAGCGTTGCACAATTTCGAGCAGGCGCATTTCCAGCGCGCGCCCTTCCGGTCCCACCTCTTTGAACCCGGCGCTGATGACGACCAGCCCCTTGACGCCAGCTCTGCCGCATGCCTCGGCAACCTCCGGCACAACCGTCGCTGGAACGACGATCACCGCCAGATCGACCGGCTCTGGAGTCTGTTCAACCGACGGGTATGCTGGAAGGTTCAGGATGTGCGGCGCGTTTGGATGAATCGGAAAGACGCGACCGGGATAGCCAGCGTCGAGGATGTTCTTGAGGATGCGGTGTCCCAGTTTCGATGGATCGGGTGATGCGCCGACGACGGCGATGGAACGCGGCGCGAAGATCGCTTCCAGCATACCCTGCCTTTCCGCCCTCCACCCCTGCCCCTCACCCGCTCCCCTTTGCCCCCTGCCTGCGGGGGGATGAGGGGAGAAGGGGAGGTTCGAGGCTTTCTGATTCGCGCTACACCACGACATTCACCAATTTGCCAGGCACGACGATGACCTTGCGCACGGTTTTGTCGCCGACGAAACTGAGCACGCGCGGGTTGGTCAATGCCCATTCGCGCAACTGCTGCTCGTCGGCAGCGGCGGGCGCCAGAATCTTGCCGCGCAGTTTGCCGTTCACCTGCAACACAATCTCGACTTCATCGAGCGCCAGCGCCGCCTCGTCCCACGTGGGCCAGCCAGCATCGTAGACGCTGCCGCTTCCGCCGAACCAGGCGTGCAGTTCTTCCGCCAGGTGCGGCGCGAAGGGCGACAGCAGGCGCGCAAAGGTCGCCGCCGTCTGCGCAAAGACTGGCGTCACCCGCCCTGTATCGCTGCGGTAGCGGCTCGCTTCATTCAGCAATTCCATGAGTGCCGCAATTGCGGTATTGAACCGGAACTGCTCAGTATCGAGCGTCACCTTGCGGATCGTCTCGTGCAGTTTGCGGTAGAGTGCGCGTTCTTCGCCTTCGGGAGCGGCGCCGTTGCTGGAGTTCAGCGTTGCAACGATCGCCTCCCGATCCGGGCTGAACAGCGCGACGATCCGATTCAGGAAACGCTGCGCTCCGGCAACCCCCTCGTCGGTCCATTCCATGCTGTTTTCCGGCGGCGCCGCGAACAGCACCACGATCCGCGCCACGTCGGAGCCGTACTGTCGTACGAATGGACCCACGGGAATGCCATTGCCGGCGCTCTTCGACATCGTGACCGGACCGGACACTGCCGTGAAGCCGCCATTGCTCTCCTCTTCCAGCGCGTAGCCGCGTTCCTTCAGCAACATACGCGCCTGGTCAACGCTCTGCGCCTCGGCGGGCAACTCCAGTTTGCGCCGCAGTTCTTCGGGGAAGCGCACCGTCCCCGGCGCGACGACTTCGAGCGGCATGCGGACGCGGCGTTGCACCATGCCCTGGGTGAACAACGCCTTGAATGGCTCATCGTCGGGCACCAACCCTTCGTCGTACAGCACCTTGGTGATGAAGCGCGAGTAGAGCAGGTGCAGAATGGCGTGCTCGACGCCGCCGATATACTGATCGACCGGCATCCAGCGGTGCGCCGCCTCGCGCGAGAAGATCTCGCGGTCGTTCTTTGCATCGCAGAAGCGCAGGAAGTACCAGGACGAGTCGACGAACGTGTCCATTGTGTCGGTATCACGCCGCGCCGGTTGACCGGTCTCCGGGTCGATAGTGTTGACCCACTCCTCGGCGGCTGCCAGCGGGCTTTTGCCTTTCGGCAGGTAATCCTGCACTTCGGGCAGTACGACCGGCAACTGATCCTCCGGCAGCGGCTTGATCGTCCCATCTGGCATGTGGAGCATCGGGATGGGCGTGCCCCAGTAACGCTGGCGGCTGATCAGCCAGTCGCGCAAGCGGTAGGTGACAGTTCCTTTCCCTTTACCGTTCGCTTCCAGCCAGGCGATGGTCGCTTTGACGCTCTGCCCTTCGCCTTTGCCAGCCGGGATGCCATTGATCGGTCCCGAATTGACCATCACGCCATCGCCGGGCCAGGCTTCCGTCATGGTGTCGCCATCCAGCGTGGCATCCGGCGGTTGCACGACGACGCGCACCGGCAGCCCGAACTGGCGGGCAAACTCGAAGTCGCGCTCGTCGTGCGCGGGCACCGCCATGATCGCGCCGGTGCCATACCCCATCAACACATAGTCGGCGATCCAGATCGGAATGCGCTCGTCGTTGACCGGATTGATCGCATAGGCCCCCAGGAAGACGCCGGTTTTTTCGCGCGTGGCGCTGGTGCGCTCGATTTCGCTCTCCATGCGCGCGCTGGCGATGTACGCCTCGACCTCGGCGCGGCGTTCGGGCGCGGTCAACTTCGCAACCAGCGGATGCTCCGGCGCCAGCACCATGAATGTTGCCCCCCACAGCGTATCGGGGCGGGTAGTGAAGACGACCAGCGGATCGGCGTCGGGAGGCGGCGGCGCGTGCAGGTCGGCGCCTGGCGGCAGCGCCAGGAACGCGACTTCGGCGCCCTCGCTTTTGCCGATCCAGTTGCGCTGCATGGTCTTAACGTTCTCGGGCCAATCTTCCAGTTTGTCCAGATCATTCAGCAGACGCTCGGCATATGCCGTGATCCTGAAGAACCACTGCTCCAGTTCGCGCTTCTCGACCTTCGCGCCGCTGCGCCAGCTGCGCCCCTCGGCATCGACCTGCTCATTTGCCAGCACCGTCTGGTCCACCGGGTCCCAGTTGACGGTCGCCTTTGCGCGATACGCCAGCCCCTTGCGATAGAGCAGCAGAAACAGCCACTGATTCCAGCGGTAGTAATCGGGGTCGCAGGTCGTCACCTCGCGCGACCAGTCATACATAATGCCCGCAATTTCGAGCGACTTCTTCGACTCAGCGATATTGCCGTAGGTCCACTCGCGCGGATGGCGGCCATACTTGATCGCAGCATTCTCCGCTGGCAGACCAAAGGCGTCCCAGCCGAAGGGATGCAGCACATCATAGCCGCGAATGACATAGTAGCGGGTCAGCGCGTCGCCGATGACGTAATTCTTCAGGTGACCGATATGGAGGTCGCCGCTGGGGTAGGGAAACATTTCGAGGATGTAGCGCCGCGGCGCATCTGCGCGTCGCCCCGCTTTAAAAATACCCTCGCGCTCCCAGAACTCACGCCATTTTGGTTCGATCGCCGGATCGAACCGCTCGATGCGCCGCTTCGTCCCTGTGTCGCTCACGGCTCCCTCCGCTGCACGAATGATTGCAGGAATGAACACGAACAGATATTACAACCGGTTGATCGTCGCAACATAGACCAGGCGTTCCGGCAATGGATCGTCATCCGCCACGTTCCGCCCGTCCACCATCAGGCGCTCGACAAGCGCTAGACCGCTCGCGGCGAGCGCCT
>DAOTWI010000525.1:0-10012 GCA_034436075.1 Roseiflexus sp. | reverse complement strand
CGACCATCGTTTGGTCCTGGACGCGCCGCCGCTTCTCGACTATAGTCGGGCGGGAAGAAGACCTCTGGCGCATACGGATCGAGAACGATCTTCGTCGGATCGAAGCGATGCCCCTCCTCCGGCGCGCGGGGACCGTCCACCCGATAGGCATAGTAGCGACCGCCGGGGATAGCAGCGGCAGGAACCCAGCAATGCCAGACGTGGTGCGTCTTATTGCGGCGCGGATCGAGATGATGGCGGTAAATCGGGGTAATGAAATCGTCGGCGCCGTAGATCAGCAGGGTCACACTGATCGCGTGACGCGAAAAGAGGGCGAAATTATACCCTTCACCCGCCGGAACCCACGTAGGACCGAAGGGCGCAGGCGAACCTTCGCTGCGCTCCCAGGCGGAAAGTTGATACCACAACGCCGATTCTCTGGAGAGCATACTGTATGATACCACAACGGCGCGCAGCGCACTGCTGCGCGGCAATCGCGTTGCGCCCGGCAGAAATGAGGATACTGCGCTCTATTATAGTGCGATTCGTGTTGGGTGAGAAACAGAGGCGCGAGGCGTGAGGGCGGACAGGCAAGAGGCGGGAGGCGCAAGGCGCGAGGGGTTGCAGGCGGCAGGCGGGCAGACGTTTTTCGCTGTGACCGTTGTGGCTCTGTGGTTTGAAACAAAGGGATGAACGAGCAAAAAACACGGTTGACAATCGTTATTAACAGGGCTATAATGCCATGCGCAAGCCGAGGTGGCGGAATTGGCAGACGCGCCAGGTTGAGGGCCTGGTGAACAGAAATGTTCGTAAGGGTTCAAGTCCCTTCCTCGGCACCACGGGCGATTAGCTCAGTCGGTAGAGCACCTCGCTTACACCGAGGGTGTCGGCGGTTCGAGTCCGTCATCGCCCACCACGGCAGCGAACACGGCGGTTCAGTGTTTTACCCTTGTTTCTGCCAGGGTAGCTCAGTTGGTAGAGCGCGTGTCTGAAAAACACGAGGTCACCGGATCGTTCCCGGTCCCTGGCACCATATGAGTGGAACGGCGTAGACTATTCTGCGCCGTTTTTGCATCTCCGAATCAACCTCCCATGCCGTGCAACACAACTCCGCCGCTGCACGTATCGTTCTGTAGAAGCATGCAAGATGATCAAAATGATGTCATTTCTGTAACCAATCTGTAAGTATGAGGTGATGAAGTTTGACAGCTGCGTGCTATACTGGAACAAATCCTATGCGTCCATGTAGTACGCGCCGCTCTATCCTCGCTCCATCCAGCAGGTGACCTATGTTCGACCGGCATCTATGGCGGCAACAGATAACCGACTACTTCGAGGTCTTTGCGCGCCATCCGCGCCAGGAAATGCAACTGGCAGGCAGCCCCGGCGTTGTTCCCCATCTGGCATTGCGCACCCTGACGCCGTTCCTGAATGCGCTGCATGATCATCCGGTCGATGCTATTGTGACGCTGGCGACGATCACCCACGATGCTGGCGCCAACCTGCTCGTGAGCAGAATGATGCGCACACGCCATCCAACTGCGCTCGATATTGAGCGCGACCTGCGCACCAGCACCGATATCTGCATTACGATCGAGCGCCTGATGATCGAGTTGCAAACCATCCCGCTTGCCATTCAACGCCTCAATGCGCGGCGCAGCGCCTGGTTGCGCAGCGCGATCGAGCGTGAACTGGACGCATACCCCTGGTCGTTTGTGTGGATACGCGATCTCCTGCGCGAGCTGAATGGGCAGGATCGCATCGATGCGTTGCGCCGCCTGCGATCACGCAACGGTCGATATACCGGCGCTGATCTGGCGCTGATCGAGTCGGCGCTGTCGGATGCTGCAGCACAGACGCGCGCCTACGCCGCGCGTCTGCTGGGGGTGATGATCGATGCGCCGCCGCCGGCACTGACCCATCGTTTGCTGGAGATTGCGCTGCGCGACTCCGATGCCGAGACGCGCTTTGCGGCCGCGCGCGCGCTCGGTTTGCTGCGGGAACGCGCCATTACACATGATGCGCTGGCATATATCGAAAGTCATCTCTTCCACGACGATGGTTTTTATCGTTCATCGGCGGCGCTGGTGCTTGGACAATTGGGAGAACATGCTGGCAAGCCAACGGTCGTGCAGAGTCTCTGCCAGTTGTTGCGCGACCGCGACGCCTATGCGCGCGAAGCGGCGGCGCGCGCCCTCGGACGCATAGGACCTCCCGCGGCGCTCTTAGAGGTCCTCGAAGCGCTCGAGAAAGCCACGCAAGATGATGATGTGCAGGTGCACGAGGCGGCCACCGACTCGCTGGCGCACTTGCGCCAGTTTGCACAACTGAGTGTGCAGGCGGCAGCGTAGCGCCAATACCCTTTGAAGAAACGCACACAAAGGCGCAAAGGCGCAAAGACTCCGCACTTATAGGAAGATCAACCAGACATTGAACACTCCTGCCCGCTTTGACTATCTCGCGGCGGGCGTTGGCTGAACCTGTCGAAGCCAGCGCCCGCCGCTCCACAGGTGCAGGCTCAATGGTCAGGGTTTTATTTGATCTCCCTCTCAGGCGCCGTTGATGAGCGATCGTCGTCCTTATTTTTCCATGCACGCCATGCGATACCCGCCGTCCGTGCGCCGCTTGCTGAGCCTGTCGAAGCCAGCGGTGCACGGACGGCGCTGATTCGCCGCCATCTTCGCAGCTCCTCGATCCGGCAGGACTCTGGTATAATCCGTGAGTGGAACCAGTTGCCGGATGTCCAGGACGATAGATGATCATTCTCGTCATGATTGATGGCGCGCGCCCCGATGCGCTCGACGCGGCATCATGCCCGAACCTCGATGCGCTGTGCGCTGCCGGATCGGCGACGATGCAGGCGCAGAGCGTGATGCCTTCAGTCACACTGCCATGCCACATGTCGATCTTCCACGGCGTTCCTCCAGCACGCCACGGCATTACGACCAACGTCTTCACGCCGATGGCGCGCCCGTTGCCTGGATTGATCGAACAGGCGCGCGCCGCCGGGAAACGCGCCGCTGCCATCCATAATTGGGAGCCGTTGCGCGACGTGAGCCGCCCAGAACACTTGGCGTACAGTTACTATCGCGAACCGCCGCTCGATCCCGCGTATGATGATGCCGTCGGCGCCGAAGCGGTGCGATTCCTGCGCGAAGAGAGCGCATCGTTCGATTTCGTCTTCATCTACTTTGGTTCGGTTGACGCGGCAGGACACGCCTTTGGCTGGATGTCGCCGGAGTATCTCAGCCAACTGCAACGAGTCGATGGGTTGCTCGGCGGCGTCCTTGACGCGATGCCAGCGAATGCCACGATCGTGGTTCAGGCGGACCATGGCGGGCACGAGCGGACGCATGGCACGGATATGCCTGAAGATATGACGATTCCCTGGATCGCTGCCGGTCCCGCGATCCGGCGCAATCACCAGATCACGACGCCGGTCAGCCTGATCGACACCACGCCGACGCTGGCGCGCATTCTGGGCATTGCGCCTCATGCTGCATGGGAAGGCCGGATCATCGAAGAAATCTTTATCGATCAATGAACGCTGAACGATCCATCTACGAACGCGCTGGCGGTGATGAGCCGTTTCGTCGCCTGGTTGACGCATTCTATGCGCGCATCGAGCGCGATCCCCTCCTGCGCCCGATGTTCCCGGCGGATCTCGAACCGGGCAAACACCATCAGTTTCTGTTCATCACCCAGTACTTTGGCGGTCCTCCGCGCTATACGGCGCTGCGCGGGCATCCGCGGCTGCGGGCGCGGCATCTGCCCTTCGTGATCGGGCGGGCAGAACGTGATGCGTGGCTCTCCCATATGCGCGCTGCTATTGATGAGGCGGGCTTTCCGGACGATGTGCGCCCCGCACTGATCCAGTATTTCGAGCGGACTGCCACATTCATGATCAACGCCGATCCCGAACGCCTCGACCTGCGCGGGTGAGATGCAATGGTCTCTGCTGCAATGCGTCACTCTGTCTCAGTCTATGGTACAATCTGCACGCAATGGCGCAGCGAAAGGAGACGATGCTATGTTTACCGTGCGTGGACGATTCGATGGCCGGACTATCGAGTTGCTCGAACCGCCGCCTGTTGATGAAGAAACATTCGTCCTGATCACCTTCCTCGAAGGACCGCTGGAGACCGCAGCGGCGCGCGCAAGCCGTCGTGAAGTCAGTGTGGCGATGTTTTCGCTGGATCGCTATGCCGCACCGCTCAAACAACGCCTGCGCGCCAGCCAGTCATCCGCTGAGGCGCCCCGTCCATTTACGGTCGGCGAGGTGATGACGCGCAAAGTCATCAGTGTGGCGCCCGACGCCGCAGTCGCTGAGGCGATCCACATTATGAACCGGCATGGCATCACCAGTGTGCTGGTCGAACCCGATGCAAGCGGCGAGTGGGGGATTATGACCATGCGCGATGTGCTGCAAAAGATCGTTGCGGCGGATCGCTCGCCGGAAGACGTCGCCGTGAATGCACTCGCATCGCGCCCGCTGGTGTATGTGTCGCCTGACATGTCGTTGCGCGATTGCAGCAAACTGATGATCGACAAGAATATTCGCCGGGCTGCCGTGCGCGAACGCGACCAGATCATCGGCATCATCAGCGATACCGACATCTTTCAGGTCGTCGAGGAGCGCGGTTGGGGACCGGCGCCCGCCGCCGATGAGTGACAAACGGCAAGCGCGGACGTGATCATCGTGTTGAGACGTTGCATTGCAACGTCTCAACATGATGATTTTATTCATCATCCATATTGGCGATCATCGCGTCAGCGAACTGTGAGGTCTTGACCTCCTTTGCGCCGGTCATCAGGCGCGCAAAATCGTAGGTGACGATCTTCTGGGAGATCGTCTTTTCGAGCGCGCGGATGATCAGGTCGGCTGCTTCAGTCCATCCCATGTAGCGCAACATCATATCGCCGCTCAGGATGACGCTCCCTGGATTGACCCGATCCAGATTGGCGTACTTCGGCGCCGTGCCGTGGGTCGCCTCGAAGATCGCGTGACCGGTAATGTAGTTGATGTTCCCTCCCGGCGCAATCCCGATGCCGCCCACCTGCGCCGCCAGCGCGTCGCTCAGGTAGTCGCCGTTGAGGTTAAGGGTCGCAATCACATCGAACTCCTCCGGTCGCGTGAGCACCTGCTGGAGGGTGATGTCGGCAATCGCATCCTTGATGAGGATCGCTCCGGCAGCCAGCGCCTCGCGTTGTTCGGCATTCGCCGCCGCTTCGCCCTTTTCGGCTTTGGTGCGCTCCCACTGCGCCCAGGTATAGACGTGTTCGCCGAAGGCGCGCTCCGCCAGCGCGTATCCCCAATCGCGGAACGCTCCTTCAGTGAACTTCATAATGTTGCCTTTGTGCACAAACGTGACGCTCCGGCGCCGGTGCGTGATGGCGTACTGAATAGCGGCCGCCACCAGGCGTTCCGTTCCCAGCCGGCTGACCGGTTTGATGCCGATGCCAACTTCAACGGCTCCTTCTTCCCCGCCATCTCCGAGCATCGCAAGAAACTCACGCGCCTTATCCGCCGTGCCAAAGCGAACCTTCTCGAAGTCCTTCGGGAAGGTCGTGCGCAGGAAATCGAGCACTTGCTGCGCTTCGGGAGTGCCGGCGGCATACTCGATACCCGCGTAAATGTCTTCTGTATTCTCGCGGAAGATGACCATATCAACCAGTTCGGGACGCTTGACCGGCGACGGGACGCCCTGGAAGTAGCGCACCGGACGCAAACAGACATACAGATCGAGCAACTGGCGCAAGGCGACGTTCAGGCTCCGAATCCCCTTGCCAACCGGCGTTGTCAGCGGACCTTTGATGCCGACCAGGTATTTCTTGAACGTTTCAACCGTCTCATCCGGCAACCAGCTGCCGGTGAGGTTGAACGCTTTCTCGCCTGCCAGCACCTCGCACCACATCAGTTTTCGCCGGCCGCCATACGCTCGTTCGACGGCGGCATCGAAGACGCGCACGCTCGCCCGCCAGATATCGGGACCGGTGCCATCGCCTTCGACATAAGGAATGATGGGCATATCTGGCACATGAAGGCGCCCGTTCTGGATCGAAATTGGATCTCCTTCGGGCGCATGGTTGCGCGTCGCAGTCATAGCCTCTGGACCTCCAGATGTGTTACAGCGGTTTCGCACCATTATAGCAGGCTTCGTGATGATCAATGATCGCGCCCGTCACAACGGTATTTTGACTTGAACTCCGCCATGCCCTTTCATATAATGTCCATGCAGGAGAGAGGTCGTTCTTCCTCGACGACGATGGTTCGTACCTCCGTATGCACATGAGGCGAGGCAAGGCTGGACGTGACGATCAGCACGACTGGCGTGTGGGAGAATGCTCAATGACGCGCCAATCTCCAGCGCGTCACGCAATCGGCGTGTTCATGACGCTCATCACGATGATGACCAGCATCGTGACCGGGGCCTGGAATGGTGCGCGCTTCGATGGATGGTCGATGCGCATCGCTCGCGCTGCGACCACAACGATTACCGTCACCACGACACGTGATGAGATGGATGGAGATACGTCCTCGTTTGAGGAACTGATTGATGAACCTGGCGGCGAAGGCATCTCGCTGCGTGAGGCGTTGACCGCTGCCAGTGCCGAGCCTCCCGGTCCGCTGCTCCACGTTCATTTCGCTATCCCCAACAGCGATTCAGGCTACGATGCCAGTACGCGGACCTGGCGCATTCGCCCGGATTATCTGGCATTACCCGCTCTGACGCGCGGCAATATTGTGATTGATGGCGCTACCCAGCCAGGCGCGGAACTTGTTTCTTACCCGGTCATCGTGCTCGATGGCACGGATGTGTACGAAGGCGCCAGCGGATTGAACGGGTTGACCATCGCTTCTGCCGGCAATGTTATTCGCAGACTGGCGCTGGTCTCGTTTTGGGATGCTGGTATTGTTATCGAGGGAGCGTCCGCCCGTGATAATGTGATCGCCGGTTGCTTCATCAGCATCTTGCCAGATGGCATCAACCTGAATGGACCTCCAAGCTACTACGGCATCGACATCCGCAACGGCGCTTACCAAAACCTCATTGGCGGCAGCGCCGCTGCTGATCGCAACATTATTAGCGGAAATGATTATGCAGGCATCCGAATCGATGGCAGCGCCACCATCAGCAACACAATTGCAGGGAACTGGATTGGCGTCGACGCCAGCGGAATGCGTGCAAAGCGCAATGTGTACTATGGCGTCGTCGTCAGCGGCGGCGCGCACGGCAATGCCATCGGCAGAGCGGGCAACGGCAACGTGATCTCGGGGAATGACTACGGCATTATGCTTATGGGCGCCCGTGAGAACAGCATCGTCGGCAATGTTATCGGTCTGGCGCGGGACCGATCCACACCGATCGGCAATCGCGAAGGCGGCGTGTTCCTGGTCGATGGCGCCAGCAAGAATATCGTGGGTGGTGAGACGGTTGTTGAGCGAAATATTATTTCCGGCAATGGATACGGCATCTTCATTGGACAGTACTACGAGACAACGCCGCTTGTCGCACGCCTGAACCATGTGCTGGGGAACTACATCGGCGTTGATTCTACCGGCATTCTCCCGCGCGGAAACACACGAGAGGGCATCATGCTCGACGAGTATGTCGAGGCTGCGATTATCGGCGGAGACGCTGCCGGTGCGGGCAACGTCATTGCGTACAACGGCGGGAACGGCATCATTGTCGCCGGTATTGCCAACCGAATCGCACACAATCGTATTGGCGTCGGGGCGGATGGTATGACGCCTTTAGGGAATCAGCGCCACGGCGCGCTGATTCTCGGTGATGGCACTATCATCGGGCCATCCAATACGTTTGCCGCCAATCAACTGTCCGGGTTGCTGATTGAAGGTGATAATACGTTCGTCCACGAAAACGCCATCCATCACAATACGCGATCCGGCATGTGCGTCAAGGGGGATGGTTCGACGATCATCAGCAATACGGTGCGCTTCAACCAGGCGATAGCGTCGCCGTGGGACGGCTTTGATGCTCAACGAGACGACTGCTCGATTATGAGCGGCATTGTCCTCACGGGAACGTCGCAGACCCTGATCAGCAGCAACATGATCAGCGACAATGCAGCGCCTGGCGTGACCATCTCCGGCGGGGTGCGGAACCGTGTGTCGAGCAACAGCATCACAGCCAATACCGGCGGCGGCATTCTCCTGATCAATGGCGCCAACCGAGGCATTGCGCCGCCCACCATCCAGGTCGTCGATCAAACAGAGGTGCGTGGCGTCGCCTGCCGTGATTGTCGCGTCGAGATCTTTGCCGACCCCGACGACCAGGGGCAAGAATTTCTCGGCGTTGCGCGCGCTTCAGCGGAAGACGGAACATTCTCTTTTCTCATTGCTAGCAGCGCCCTTGCGTCGCTTCAGATCACTGCAACCAATATCGATGCCGACGGCAACACCTCATCATTCGCCGCCGGGGTGGATATACCGTCGCCGCCGATCACTCATACAATCCATCTGCCGCTAGTTACTCATTAATAGGACCTACGCAGTCGCCGCACGGACGAGCCGCGTGATGGCTCGTTTTGCCTTCGGCAGAGCGGTACGTATCTTCTTTTGTAGTGTGGGGCGGCGACTTTGCCGCCTCACACCGCCTTAACCGGGAGCGCTACGCTGCCACAGGTTCTGGCAAAGCCAGAAAACGCACCACCGCGTAACGCCTGTCATTAACCTCTATGCTCGCCTCATCAGCGCCTCCTGCGGGCTGCGCACAGTGATAATGTCGCTCAACTGCACGTTCTGCTGTGTCAACGTCAGCGCTACATCCGATGAGATGCCGCTCAATGTGACGCGACAGCCGAGCAACTTGAGCGCCTGCGCGGCGTTGATCAGCGCCTGTGCGACCACCGTATCCACCGTTGATACGCCCGAAATGTCGATAATCACATGATGCGCGCGCTGGTCGTGCGCCGCCTCGAGCAGACGCGCGGTCAGCAGCGCCGAGCGGCGGCTGTCGAGATGCCCGACGATTGGCGCAAAGAGCACACCGTCGGCAATCGTGACTGCCGGGACCTCGAGCGTGGCGACCAGATCGAGCAGGCGGCGTTGTTCGTCGAGTTGCGCCTGCTGCGCGGCATTGGCGGTTTCCAGCATACGCGCCTGCTCTTCTGCCCGCGCCTGCGCCGCTTCCGCCCGCTTCCGCATTTCGTCCGCCTGCCGCGCCGTGGTGTCAAGCGCCACGCGCGCCAGCAGCAGAATGCCAACCAGCATCACATAAACAATGGGATCGTAGATGTTGAGCGTCAACCCGGCGGCAAGCATTCGACCAATGTAAATCGAGGCGGTGATGCCTGCACCGATGACGACCCACAACGGACCGGTCATCGCCAGCGCCAGCGCCGCAGGAAATAACAGAGCCATCGGGAAGCCGGCTACGTCTCCGCGCGGAACAAGATCGAGGGCAAAAGCCGCAGTCACTGAGGTGATGACGATCAGCACGTTTGGCGCCTGCCGCCATCCGCGACGGTATGCTTCTAACAGGACCAGGTTGATCAGCGCCAAAATGCCGGGGGTTGCAGCATCGATCAGGCTCCCATTAAGGGCGAGAATAAGGAAGAAGATAATATTGCCGACGATGAGTATTCCCAATACCCAAATAACAACCTGTCGCTGTGTGATCGTCATGGATCGGTCTCCTCACTGATGCGCGTATAGAAGAGAGTAACCCTTCCCATCGTACCGTTTGTATCGGTAGGGAAATGTTGCAATACTGATACAAAATAATCTCGGAATGGTTGCGAGGTTGACGCAGCATACTGACTCCATGGCAAGGGAAAAGCAATGCCTGCTTACGACGCAGTGATTATCGGCGCAGGTCCCAATGGGCTGGCGGCGGCATGCGTGCTGGCGCGCGCCGGGTGGCGCGTGCTGCTTATCGAAGCGCGCGAGACTGTCGGCGGCGGCGTGTCGTCGGGTGAGACGACTCTGCCTGGCTTTATCCACGACCTCGGTTCGGCGGTGCACCCGTTCGGCGTCGCCTCGCCGGTGTTCCGCGCGCTGCACCTGGAG
>DAOTWI010000524.1:0-4579 GCA_034436075.1 Roseiflexus sp. | reverse complement strand
AGGCGAGGGTATGCGGGTAGGGAGTAGGGAATAGGGAGTGGGGAGTTTCGCCAAATCCACCCGCTCCCGCGATGACCGTCACCCACGCGCTGGTGCGTGTACGCGGGACGGCGCCCGGCGCGCTGGCCATCGCCTCGGTCGCTGCGCCCGCCATCCTCGTGTGACGGTCATCTATACGATGAAAACCTTCGCGCCTTTGTGTGAGTTTCTTCGAATAGTGTCGAAGATGAAGGTTGTCGGGAAACCGCATTGCCCTGTCCAACCCGCGCAGGCGGGCTTCGCTTCCCATAGCCCGCGACGTATGGTTTTTGAAAAATAATCCGGTATCGCCCGATATAGCCCGCGCAGGCGGGCTTCGCTTCCCATAGCCCGCAGCTTCAGCCGCCAATGGCGATGCCACCCCCCCTGACGGTGACAGTCATCTATGCCACCTGCGTCGCAAGCGGATCGCCTGCGACGCGCTGGCGCATCCCCTGCCAGCGCGCCAATCGCCCCAGCGATGACTGTCACCTGCGCCAGCCATTGACGCCGCGCCGTGCGTGGGGTATACTCGCCGCAGCGTCCCGTTTTGGGGACGCGCGTTTTGTTTGCCTGCATACGGAGCCTGGATCATGCACATACCGGACACCGCAACTCGTTCGTTTTCGGCGCTTCGCCTCTTTTTTACCGGCATCGCAATGGGCATTGCCGACCTGATACCCGGCGTATCGGGCGGAACGATGGCTTTCATCCTGGGAATCTACGAGCACCTGCTGTCCGCCATCAAATCATTCAATGTGCAGGTGCTCCGCCTCCTCGGTCAGAGGCGCTGGCGCGCGGCGCTGACCAGCATCCCCTGGGGTTTTCTCATTCCCCTGGGGCTGGGCATCGGTACGGCGGTGCTCGCCATGGCGCGCGTGATGCGCTATCTGCTCGAAAATCACCCGGTGTACCTCTTCGCCTTCTTTTTCGGTCTCATCGTCGCTTCGATCATCGCGGTCGGCGCGACTGTTCGCTGGAATCCCGGCGCTGTGGCAGCACTGGCAGGGGGCACTGCCGCTGGCTACCTCATTGTGGGGCTGGTACCCCTGACGATGCCGCACGATCCGGTCACGCTCTTTTTCAGCGGCGCCCTGGCGATCATGGCGATGATCCTGCCCGGCATCTCGGGATCGTTCATCCTCCTCATCCTGGGACAGTATGCCTATGTGCTCGACGCCGTGGCGGATCTGAACCTGCTGGCGATTGTCCCGGTCGGGTTGGGAGCCGTGGTGGGAATCCTGGGGTTCGTGCGCCTGTTGAGCTGGCTGCTCCGGCATTACCATAATGTCACCGTGGCGGTGTTGATGGGCTTCATGGTCGGCTCGCTGCGCAAGATCTGGCCCTGGAAGGAAGTAGTCGAGACAATGCTGGATCGCCATGGGAAGCCAGTACCGATCCGTGAGCGCAACATTCTGCCTGATTTCGCAGCGTCGGAGTTCTGGCTGGCGCTGGCAATCGGGGTGATCGGGTTTGTCCTGTTGAACGTCATCGACCACGCGCAGACCGGCGCGAATCCGCTGCTGCGCCGCCTCGGATGGAACCGGCAGGCGCGCCAGGAGCAGGACTCGAGGGTGCCGGGGTAGGGGCGTCTGCCATTCCGTGTTGCAATAATCTGCAGAATAGAGCTGCATGATATACAATGCAGGGTGCAGGAACAGCTCTTGTGGCTACCCTGGCTAAACACATTGTTGGCCGACCAATGCCGTACTCGCGTTTATTCACATAGCGATGCCGGAGATGATGATGGAAACCGTTCGCGTATCATTTGAATTGCCGCGCAGTATATTCTCTGCTCTACGCAAAGATCCGGAAGGATTTGTGCAAGAAATGCGCATCGCGGCTGCAGTGAAGTGGTATGAAAATGGACTTATTTCGCAAAGCAAGGCTGCTGAAATTGCCGGTCTTTCGCGCACCGGGTTTATCGACGCCCTGAACCGGCTCAAAGTTTCCGCATTTCAATATAGCGCTGATGAAATCGTCTCGGAAGTCTCTGATCGCTGAACGATGGGTTATCAACGCTTCGCCTGTCATTGCGCTAGCGCGCGTAGGGCAGGTGGAGTTAATGCTGCGCCTGCCTGCAAGCGCAGTTATCCCACAGGCAGTGGCTGAAGAACTCACTCGGGCGCCTGAAGGCGATCCTGCTCGCTGTGCCGTTGAAAGTGGTCTGTTTCCCATCGTTGCAACGACTGCCCCTCCCCCAGCATTGCTTGCGTGGGATTTAGGCGCAGGCGAGACAGCAGTACTGGCGTATGCAATGGCTCATACCAGATGGGTAGCGGTTCTGGATGACAGTATGGCAAGGCGCTGCGCCCGGAGTTTCTCCATCCGGATGAAAGGAACCCTCGCCATTGTCATTCTGGCAAAACAACATGGACTGATCGAATCTGCTGCACAGGTTTTGCGAGCTCTGCGCAGCGCCGGTTTCCGGCTCGATGACGCGGTTATCCGTGATGCGCTCGCCCGCACCGTGGGCGAACAATGGCAACCGGAGCACTGACTTCACCATGCCCCCCTGCATCGTCTGGTTTCGCCGCGACCTGCGCGTGCACGACCATGCGGCGCTCTGGAACGCCTGTTGCGATGCCGAACAGGTCATTCCGCTCTTCATTCTCGACCCCACCTATCTGGCGCACCGTGAGACCGGCAGCATGCGCGTTCAGTTCCTGCTCGAATGCCTGGCTGACCTCGATGCCAGCCTGCGCTGCCGCGGTTCCCGGTTGACGCTGCTGCTGGGGCGCGCCGAAGAGGTGTTGCCGCGCTTCGTTCACTCCGTCGCCGCTAGCGCCGTCTATGCGTCGGCAGACATCGAACGCTGGAGCGGGCAGGTGCGCGACCGCACCCTGGCGCAGGTCGCTGCTGCTGAAGGGTGGCAGGTGCGCTGGTTCCTCAACTACTATGTGCAGACCGAAGGCGACTATGACCGCGAGACGTGGCAGGAGGCATGGACGGCGCATAGCAAGGAGGCGCTCTTCCCCGCGCCCGATCACATTCCCGCGCCGCCTGCGCGTCTCCCCGACGGCATTCCCTGCATCGACCACATCCCCACGCTGGCGGAATTGGGGCTACCCCAGGCGCAGACGACGCTTCCTGGCGGCGAGGCGGCAGCGCGCCGCCGGTTGGCGGATTTCCTGAGCCACCGAGTCGAATCCTACCGGCGTTGCCTCTCCAGCCCGTCACTGGCAGAGGACGAAGGGACCAGCCGCCTGTCGCCCTATCTCAAGTTCGGTTGCCTCAGCCAGCGCGAGGCAATCCAGGCTGCGCGCCAGCGATGGTTCACGGCCAGCCCGGCGGGTCGCAAGAGCCTCGAAGCATGGGCAAGCCGCTTGCGCTGGCGCGATCATTTCATTCAGAAGTTCGCCCTCTACCCGCAGGCGGAGTTCGTCAATCTCTACGCACCCTTCGACGCAGTGCGCCGGCAAGAGGATGTCGACGCGGCGCTACTCGACGCATGGCGGCGCGGCGAGACCGGTTACCCGCTGGTCGATGCATCCATGCGCGCACTCCGGCAGACAGGGCTGCTCAACTTTCGCATGCGCGCCATGCTCGCCACCTTCCTGACCATCAATCTCTTTCAGGCGTGGCAGCATGGCGCGGAGTGGTTCATGCAGCACCTGCTGGACGGCGACGCCTGCGTCGATCACTGGCAGTGGCAGATGCAGGCGGCCATCACTCAACCGAAGAGCGGCTTCATCCGCTGCTACAACCCGACGAAACAGTGTATCGACAACGACCCTGATGCCGTGTTCATTCATCGTTACGTTCCGGAGCTGCGTCCGCTGCCGGCGCCGCTCGTCTTTAAGCCGTGGACGCTGACCGAAATGGAGCAGCAGATGTACGGCGTGCGCATCGGCGTCGATTACCCGGCGCCGATTGTGGATGCCGATGCGACGCGACGGCAGGGCATCGCCAGGCTGCAGGCGATCCGTGACCGTCTTGCTGAGGCGGATGACCTGGAAGCGTTTGTCAACCAGATGGACGGGGTAACGCCGTTGGTGCGCGTCAAAGGCAACGGCGCCGCTGAGATGGAGCACATCGATGATTCGCCAGACGCTGCGGCGCGACAAGAGCGCCTTGAAAACTTATGACTGCAAGAAGTTCAACGCGATGATCAGACCGCCCAACCCGATGAGCAGGCAGGAGCCGGAAACCACCTGCGCCAGGCAACCGGTGTATGTATGCCATCTGTAGGTGATGGTTCCGCGCCGAAACCCCTGGACCCCCAGATACAGAAAATATGCCCCGAAGATCACGGACAGGAAAGCCCATATGATGTTCATACATTCCTCCCTATGCGGTCAGCGTGCAACAAACGGCACCAGCAGTTGATACATGATAGCACGTTCGATGGTTGCCACGTCATCGGCGGAGTCGCTCAGGTTCGCTTCGCCTGCGACGATTTCGACCGACATGGGTATCGTCGCAATGCCAGGGTTGGGCTGCACCTGCTCTCGAAGACCATCAGGCAATACGCGACGACTCCGCGCGCCAGGCACTCTTGCAGCGCCAGGCTGCCGGAGAGGCTGTGGAGGAAGGGATGCGCCTGCCCCGCCAGGCGCAG
>DAOTWI010000523.1:0-15088 GCA_034436075.1 Roseiflexus sp. | reverse complement strand
CATGGACGGCATCGCCGTGCGCGCCGCAGCAACCGCTGGCGCCACCGAGTCGTCGCCGCTGACCCTCGCGCTCGGCGACCAGGCGGTCTGGGTCGATACCGGCGACCCAATGCCGCCCGATATGGACGCCGTGGTGATGGCTGAGCATGTCCAGATCCTCGACGATGCCACCGTGGCGATCACCGCCGCAGTCGCACCCTGGCACCATGTGCGCCCAATGGGTGAGGATATCGTCGCCACCGAACTGGTCATCCCCGAAGGAGTATCCTTGCGCCCGGTCGATCTGGGCGCGATCGCCGCTGCGGGCCATGCAACCGTGGTGGTGCGGCGGCGCCCGCGGGTGGCGATCATCCCCACCGGCACTGAACTGGTCACCCCTGAAGCCGCCGCTGCTCGTGAGGCGACAGGACAGCCAGTGCGCGCCGGTGAGATTATCGAGTTTAACTCGCTGATTCTCGCCGGTATGGTCGAGGAGTGGGGCGGCCTGCCGACGCGCCTGCCCCCCGTGCCCGACCGGCAAGAGTTGCTGCGTGCAGCCATCGCAAGCGCAATAGCCGACCACGATGTGATTGTGGTCAATGCCGGTTCGTCAGCTGGCGCCGAGGACTATACCGCAACCGTGCTCGCCGAACTTGGCGAGGTGGCCGTTCACGGCGTGGCCATTCGCCCTGGCCACCCGGTGATCCTCGGTGTGGCAGGGGGAAAGCCGGTGCTGGGATTGCCTGGCTATCCCGTGTCGGCGGCGCTCACCGCTGAACTATTCCTGCGCCCGCTGCTGTACCGGCTCCAGGGTCTCACCCCGCCGCCTCGTCCTGAAGTGACGGCGACGATCAGCCGCAAACTGCTCTCGCCGCTGGGAGAGGATGAGTTTGTGCGCGTCACCCTGGGCCGCGTGGACGGGCGCCTCATTGCCACGCCGCTGACGCGGGGCGCGGGCGTGGTCATGTCCCTCGTTCGCGCCGACGGGCTTGCGCGCATTCCCCGCTTTTCCGAAGGTCTTCACGCAGGAGCGGAGGTCGCCGTTGAACTCCTGCGCGATCAGGCTGACATCGAGGCAACGATCGTTGCTATCGGCAGCCACGACCTGGCGCTCGACCTGCTGGCGAGCCATCTGCGCCGCGCTGGAGGAGTCCGGCGCCTTAGTTCGGCGAATGTGGGCAGTTTAGGGGGCTTGATGGCGCTGAAGCGCCGCGACGCCCACCTGGCAGGCGTGCACCTGCTCGACGAGGAGACCGGCGAGTATAATGTCTCATATGTGCGTCGTCTGTTGCCGGATGAGGAGATTGTGCTGGTTCACCTGGCGTACCGCGAGCAGGGCTTTCTGGTAACGCCAGGCAATCCGCTTGGACTGAGCAGCCTGCGCGATCTGGCGCGGCCAGGTGTGCGCTTCGTCAACCGGCAGCGCGGCTCGGGGACGCGCGTGCTGCTCGATTACCAGTTGCGCCAGGAGGGGATCGACCCTGGCGCGATTGCGGGCTACCAGCGCGAGGAGTTCACGCACATGGCGGTGGCTGCCGCAGTGCAGAGCGGCGCTGCGCATGTGGGGCTTGGGATCAGCGCCGCTGCGCGCGCCCTTGGTCTCGCCTTTGTGCCCCTCTTCAGCGAGCGCTACGACCTGGCGGTCCCGCGCCGCCACTGGGAGAGCGAGTTACTGGCGCCGCTGCGGCGTCTGCTGTTCGACCCTGCGTACCGCAGCGCCGTCGAAGCCCTGGGCGGCTACAATGTGGAGCGGATGGGCGAGGAGGTGCGGGTCTGAGGGTTCGTGGGCGTCGATCTTACCCCCCAGCCACGGCGGGGAAGATGTCGATCGTATCGCCCGGCTGGATCACCGTCTCAACCCCGTTCGGGAGGTACGGCGCGTCGCGGCCATTGATGAAGACGTGCACGTGGGGGTAAAGATTGCCCTCCTCGTTCAGCAACTCCTGGCGCAGTTTGGGAAAGCGCGTCACCACGGCGTCAACCAATTGCTGAACCGTTATATGCTCGCCAACGTCGAAGTGCACGGTACGGCCGCCAACGATTGGGCGCAGGGTTGCGTAGAAGTTTACTTGCATCTTGTTTCAGTTGATACAATACGACGAGGCGGGCGTGTCAACGCGCCCGCCTCGCCTGCTGACTGCTACTCAATAATGCCAAGTTCGCGCAGCTTGCTCTCGGGCACGACGCCATTCTCCCAGCCGCGGGCGGCGTAGTACTCGGCAAGCATCTCGTCGAGCTCGCAGACGTGTCCCTGTGAACCGGGCATCGTCGAAGGCTCCTGGGTGAAGCGGGCTGGCAGGTAGTCGCTGCCCTCACGGAAACCGGCGAGGTTGTTGTAGTAGCGTTCGAGGTTGTAGATGCGCTCGCCGATCTTGAGCACATCATCTGCCGTACACTCGACCCCGACCATGGCGGCGTATTGAGCAGCGTACTCCTCGGCGCCCTCGGCGAAGGCGCTGAACTTGCACAGGTCGAGGCTGTCGGAGAAGGCGTGGACGTCCTGGAAGATCTTCGTCAACTCGCCTTTGCCCTTCCATGCCAGAGGATCGACCTTGAGCGAACCAAAGGGCATCACGCCCAATTCGGCAGCGGGAGTGTAGGCGCGCAGGTGGCAGGCGCCGCGATTGCTGGTGGCATACGCGATGCCCATGCCCTTGAGACCGCGCGGATCGTAGGCAGGGACGCCCTGACCTTTGACCGTCATCGCCAGCTCTGGGTGGCCAAAGTACCTGGCGGTCGCATCTGTGCCGTCAGCCATCACATTGCCGATCCCCTCGCGGAAGGCGATCTTGCGCGCCAGTTCGACCATCGACATGGTATCGCCCCAGGCGAGTCCGCCATCACCGTTGGTGTAGCCGCGCTCGGTGGCTTCCATATAGACCGAGATCGGATGGCCCGTCTCGATGGCGTCCATCCCGTAGTCGTTGCACAGGTCAATCAGTTTTGCGACCGTATTGATATCGTCGTTGCCGCAGTTCGCGCCAAGCGACCAGGCTGGCTCATACTCGACGCTCTCCATGCGCAGCCCCTTCCAGGGACCCTCCTTAATCTCGACCTCTTTCTTGCAGGCCACCGGGCATGCGTGGCAGGTCGGATCATCGACCAGGATATGCTCTTTGACGTATTCGCCGCTGATCTTCTCGGCGCCTGGACCGAACGAGGTGACCATGCTGTTCTTCGTCGGCAGGGCGCCCATCGTGCTGGTGATGTTCATCAGCACGTTCGTGCCATACACGGAGAGACCGCCCTTGCGCGGGCTGGTAATGTTCCGCTCGTCCATGATCGTTGAAAGTGCGCGTTTGTGAGCGGGTTTCCACGCCTCCAGGTTAGCGGCCTTCGGCATCTTCTTCGGCGCCTTGATCACGAGCGCTTTGAGCAGTTTGCTGCCGCCGACGCAGCCGGTGCCGCCGCGCCCGCTGGCACGGTCGTTCTCGTTGACCCAGCAGGCGAATCGCACCAGATTCTCGCCAGCCTGGCCGATGGCGATCACGCTCAGGTCTTTCTCGCCGTAGCGCTCACGGAAGAATCTGACCGTGTCATGCACGCCCTTGCCCCACACCTCGGAGGCATCGCAGATCTCGACGGTTTCATCATGAATGTAGAGGTAGACGGGTCCGCTGGCTTTGCCCTTAACCAGCACGCCGTCGAAGCCAGCCCAGCGCAGGCGCGCCGCCGACCAGCCGCCATGGTGGCTATCGGTGACGGTGCCAGTCAGAGGCGACTTGGTGACGATGGCCATCCGTCCGCTCATGTTCGCTTCCGTGCCGGTCAGAGGTCCGTTCATGAAGCAGAGCAGGTTGTCGGGCGAGAGCGGGTCCACCTGCGGACCGTTCTCGAGCATGTAGCGCACCCCAAGCCCACGAGCGCCGATGTACTTGCGCGCCCAGTCCTCAGGAATGCCGCGATACTCCACTGTTCCGGCTGTCAGATCCACGTGGGCGATTCGGTTCGCAAATCCGCCAAGTGTCATGGGGTCCCTCCTGTGATCATGATACTGCCTGATACGAGGAAAAGGGTCGAGATGCCCTTGAGCGGAGTGGGAGCCTCTCGATCTGCATGCGCGCTCTCGATGCCTGGGCGTGAATACGGTAAAGATATTATACACCAACTATCGTGCTCTTCAACGCCTTCTTGTGTTACACTTACGCTACTCTTCCGCCTTCAGCCGTCAGGAGCGCGTCCATGTCGAAAGAACTCTCGACGACCGAGTGCCTGGACATCATCCACCGGGGGATCGCAGCGGTCGCCGGTCTGTCGCGCCGCCCCAAACGGGTGGTGATCGTCGGCGCGGGAATTGCCGGGTTGGTTGCCGGTTACGAATTGCTGCGCGCCGGGCACGACCCGTTGATCCTGGAGGCGCGCAACCGCGCCGGCGGGCGGATCTGCACCCTGCGCGAACCGTTCACCGAGGGGTTGTACGGCGAAGCGGGCGCCATGCGTATCCCGCGTGCGCATTCGCTCACGATGGCGTATATCGACCGGTTTGCCTTGCCGACGACCGATTTTGTCATGGAGAGTTCACAGACGTATGTGCACATTGGCGGGGTGAAGCGCCGCCTGGCGGAGGTCCGCACCGATCCCGACGCGCTTGGCTTCGAGACATCCGCCGCGGAGAAGGGCAGGCTTGCTGGCGATGTCTGGGCTGAAACGATCCGCCCGCTGGTCGAACAGGTCGAACGCGACGGCCAGGCGGGATGGGACCAGATCTATGCCACCTATGACCAGTACTCGGTGCGCGAGTTTCTCGAACTCCAGGGATGGTCGGAGGGGCTGATCGAAATGTTTGGTCTGCTGAACAACCAGGAAGCGTTGATGAATTCCTCCTTCCTGGAATTGTTCCGCGAAGAGGCGGGCAATTACTACACCAACATGTGCCAGATTGCCGGCGGGATGGACTGCTTTGCCCATGCGTTCCTCCCGGCGCTCGATGCGCGCATTCGCTACGGTGCGCGCGTGATCGCCCTGGATCAAACCCCTGAGCATGCGATTGTGCATTACCAGACGATGGCTGGGCGGTTCCAGGTCGCCGCCGATGATGCGATTATCACCGTCCCCTTTCCGGTGCTGCGGCATGTCGAGACGCTCAAGCCCTTCTCGCGCGCCAAACAGCGCGCCATCCGCCAGTTGCACTACGATGCTGCCGCCAAGATTTTCTTTCAGTGCCGCCGCCGCTTCTGGGAAACCGACGAAGGGATCGATGGCGGCGGTACAGTGACCGATCTCCCCATTCGCAACCTGTATTACACTGATTGGGGAAAAGAGACCGGGCGCGGCGTGCTGCTCGCCAGTTACACATGGGCGGAAGATGCGCAGCGCTGGGGATCGCTCTCGCCGCGTGACCGGATCGAGCAGGCGCTGGAAAACGTCGCCGCCATTCACCCGCAGATCACCGAAGCATTTGAGGTTGGCGCGTCGTATATGTGGCATGATGATGAGTTCGCTGGCGGCGCGTTCGCGCTCTTCGAGCCGGGGCAGCAGACGCTGTTGCACAATGCGATCATCGAACCGGAAGGGCGCTTCCATTTTGCCGGCGAACATGCCTCGCTGTACCATGCCTGGATCCAGGGAGCGATCGAGTCTGGTCTGCGCGCGGCGGTGGCAGTCCACCAGGCGGCGTAGAAAGGAGGACGTGGTGACAACAGATGATCCTGGCGTTCCTGTACCGCGTGTTCTTTGCGTTCCTGCACCCACGCGGCGGGCTGGTTCTTTTTGCACCGCTCCGGTTGCAGGTGAGCCCGGCGGCGTTCCGTGAGCCAGACCTGCTGCTCCTGCTGCGCGCCGATGATCCGCGAGCGCAGAATCGCTCCTGGTCCGGCGCTGACCTGGTGCTGGAAGTGGTGAGCGAGGACGCTCCAGAACGCGATACCGTCGATAAGGTGCGCGATTATGCTGGCGCAGGAATACCTGAGTGCTGGATTGTCAATCCGCAGGACGAGACGATCGCAGTTCTATCGTTGACCGGCAACGCCTATACACCCCTCGGCGTTTTCCGGCGCGGCGATCAGGCGGCGTCGGCGCTGCTCGAAGGCTTCAGTGTGAGCGTTGATGAGGTCTTTGACGCATCGTCGCAATGAGCGGAAAACTGACGCAAGGGCGCAAAGATGCAAAGCGCGAAGCAATTGCAAGCCTTTGCATCAAACGTCTGGCGAAACGCCGGAAAGCAACGCGATGTACGTCCAGAAACAATGACGTCGGACGAACCAATTCTGGCAATCGATCTTGGCACCTCCGGTCCCAAGGTTGCGCTGGTCGCCTTTGGCGGCGATATTCTGGCGTGGGAGTTCGAGCCGGTGCGTCTGCACCTGGTGCAGGGCGGGGACGCCGAGCAGAGCGCCGTCGAGTGGTGGGAGGCGATTGGCGCGGCGGCGCGCCGTCTGACCGCTACAACCGGCGTCACCCGCGTTGCGGTGGTCGGCGCAACGGCGTAGTGGTCGGGCACGGTTGCGGTTGGCGCCGATAACCGCCCGCTCGCCAATGCGATCATCTGGATGGATTCGCGCGGTGCGCCAGACATCCACGCCCTGGTCGCCGGTCGTCCGACTGTCGCCGGGTATGGGCTGGCGAAACTGGCGACCTGGATCCGGCTCACCGGCGGCGCGCCCGGTCTCGCCGGGAAGGATCCGCTGGCGCACATGTTGTACCTCCGGCGGGTGCATCCCGATCTGTACCGCGCCACAAGCGTCTTTCTCGAACCAAAGGATTACATCAATCTGCGGCTCACGGGGGTGCGCGCCGCGTCGTTCGACTCGATCACCCTCCACTGGCTAACCGATAATCGCGCGATTGACCGGATCGCGTATGCGCCGCAACTCCTGGCGCTGACCGGCATCGAGCGTGCGAAACTGCCCGATCTGCGGCGTGCAACCGATATTCTGGGTCCGCTCACGCCGGAAGCTGCCGAACATCTCGGAGTCGAACCAGGGGCGCCGGTGGCGGTCGGATCGGCGGATATTCATTCGGCGGCGGTCGGCGCAGGCGCGGTGCGCGACTACGACGCCAACCTGTATGTTGGCACATCGTCGTGGCTTGTCTGCCACGTGCCGTTCAAGCGCACCGACCTGTTCCACAACATGGCGTCGCTGCCCTCTGCCATCCCCGGCAAATACCTGCTGACCAACGAGCAGGAGTGCGCCGGCGCCTGCCTGACGTTTCTGCGCGACAATCTGTTGTTCGCCGACGACGAGTTTGCAACGTCGCACCCGGATGGGTTCTATGGCGCGTTGAACCGCATGGCGGAGCGCGAGGCGCCCGGCAGCGGCGGGCTGATCTTCACTCCGTGGCTCTACGGCGAGCGCACCCCGGTGGAAGATCACACGCTGCGCGGCGGATTTCACAACCTGTCGCTGACGACGACACGGGCGCAGATGGCGCGCGCCGTGATGGAAGGGGTCGCCTACAACATGCGCTGGCTGCGCGACGCGGTTCGCCGGTTTATGCGGCGGTCGCCCGGCGCGATCATCATGACTGGCGGCGGGGCGCAGTCCGCCGTCTGGTGCCAGATTTTCGCCGATGTGCTCGGATGTTCCGTCCATCAGGCGGCGCAGCCGTTGCTCGCCAATCTGCGCGGTGCGGCGTTGATTGCGGCAGTGGCGATTGGGCGGCAATCCTTCAACCAGATTGGTGCGCCGGTGGCGGCGACATTCCACCCGCGTCACGAGCACCGCCGCACCTATGACGAACTGTTCCGCGCTTTTGTGCGCATCTATCGCCAGAATCGAGACATTTACGCCCGATTGAACCGGAGGTGACATGCCCCGTTTCCGACTTCATCCGTCGCTCGAGTCTGCCGGGATGCGCACTGCTGCCGCATTCGAGGCGCTCCTGCGTCGCATTCCGGCGGTGCAGCGCCGGCTCGAAGCGCAGTATGAAACGCTGCTCGCTGAGATCGAACCATCGCTCAAGCCCTACCGCAATGACGTGCCGGCACACGCTCGCCTGCCCGTCGCCGGGCGCAGCCGCGACGATGTTCTTGACGAGATGCGTCGCCTGGCGGAGCGCGAAACCCCGCGCTGGCGCGAGGGGTATGTGTCGGGCGCCGTCTACCATGGCGATCCCGACCATCAGGCGTTCCTGAGCCAGGCGTATGCGATCCACGCGGCAAGCAATCCGCTGCACGTCGATCTCTGGCCCAGCATCGCCCGGTACGAAGCCGAAATTGTCGCCATGACCGCATCAATGCTCGGCAGCGAACCGGGCGTCTGCGGTACGGTCACCTCCGGCGGCACCGAGAGCATTCTGCTGGCGATGCAAACCTACCGCGACTGGGCGCGCGAGCGGCGCGGCATCCGCCGTCCCGAAGCGATCGTCCCGCGCACCGCGCACGCCGCCTTCGACAAAGCCGCGCACTACTTTGGCATCCGGTTGGTGCGTATTCCAGTCGATGCGCACTTTCGCGTCGATGTCGCCGCTGTGCGACGCGCCATCACCCGCAACACGATTGCGCTGGTCGGGTCGGCGCCATCGTTCCCGCACGGCGTCATCGACCCGATTGCCGACCTGGCGGCGCTGGCGAGGGAACACCGCATCGGCATGCACGTCGATGCCTGCCTCGGCGGGTTTGTGCTCCCATGGGCGCGGCGGCTGGGTTACCCGGTTCCGCCGTTCGACTTCAGCGTTCCTGGCGTTACCTCGATCTCGGTAGACACCCACAAGTACGGGTATGCCGCTAAGGGGACGTCGGTCATCCTGTACCGCACCGAAGCCCTGCGCCGCTTCCAGTACTACGTCGCCGCCGACTGGCCCGGCGGGCTGTATGTTTCGCCAACAATGGCGGGCAGCCGGCCTGGCGGTTTGAGCGCCGCCGCATGGGCTGCGATGGTCAGCATTGGCGAGCAAGGGTACCTGGAGGCGACCCGGCGCATTCTGGAGACGGCGCGCCAGATCCGCAGCGGCATCGAGTCCATTCCAGAATTGTATGTCCTTGGCGATCCGCTATGGGTGATCGCATTCGCGTCAACGCGGCTCGACATCTACCGTGTGCTCGATCAGATGGCGCAACGCGGCTGGAACCTCAACGGGCTGCACCATCCGCCCGCAATCCACATCTGCGTCACGTTGCCGCACACGCAACCCGGCGTCGCCGACCGTTTCATCGCCGACCTGCGCGACGCGGTCGCCGTTGTGCGCCGTGAACCGCGCGCCAGAGGAGGCATGGCGCCAGTGTACGGCATGGCGGCCTCACTGCCATTCCGCGGCGTCATCAGCGACCTGCTGCGACGGTATCTTGATATGGTGTATCGTGTATAAGGAGTACGTCTGGCGTGTTGCTACGAGTCTGCCTCTGGCAGCAGCTTCTCCAGATGAGATTTCAACAGAGGAAGTTCGTTTGTCACAATATCCCATACGATCGCGTAATCTACTGCAAAGTAACCGTGGGCAAGGCGATTACGCAAGCCCGCTATCTGTCGCCATGGAATCTCCGGATGACCCTGTTGGATGTGCGCAGGAATGCGACGCGCTGCTTCGCCCAGAATTTCCAGATTCCGCACCACTGCGTCCTGTGTCTTCGTATCTGTGAGAAAATCCGCGTAACTCTGGCCAGCGACGTAGGTTGTGGCTTTATGCACACTATCCAGCATATCCATCAGAAATTGTTTCCAGGATCGTTCAGACATAGATGAGATCCTTCTGCGCGTTTTTCCATAACAGCGGCTTTTGCTGGAGGGCGCCAGGCGTAAGCAGATCCACCTTCAGTTCCAGAATTTCCTCCAGATAGTCCCACAACTCGAAAAAACGCAAGCCGACAGGCCGATCAAAATGAACCAGAATATCCACATCACTGGCGGGAGTTTGCTCGTCACGCGCATAGGAGCCGAAAATGCCGATCTCGCACACACCGTATTTTTCGGCGAGCCCGGCTTTGTGCGCGCGCAAGATGCGCTCAATATCCTCGCGACGCTTCACTGTTCCGCCTGTTCCTGTTTCTCAACGCCTCGTTGGTGGCGGCGTTGCAACCAGCGTTGCAGCGAATGCTGCGTTTCCTGCGATGGGATTCCTGCCAGCAGATGACGCACCTCAATATCTTCATCCAGATCGGGCCAGTGAATCCCTTCCCCATCTCCTATCAATCGCCAGTTGGCTCGCTCTTCCGGCGTCCCATGCAACAGGCGCGGGAACCAGGCGAGCGGCGCACTGATGGTGCGTCCATCGTCTAACGCTACGATAAGTTCTTCCTCGGTCACGTTCACGGTTTGAGCCTGAGCGCGGCGCTCAATGATCAAAGTATATGGTCCTATGCACGTAACTGCAGGCACTTTGTGCTCCTGACATGTACGACTCTGTCATCATGTTATGTTACACGAGTTACGCGGTCACCTCACGGACGAGCCGCGCGATGGCTCTTTTTGCCTTCGGCAGAGCGGTACTTGTCTTCTTTTGTGGTGTGGGGCGGCGGCAAAGCTGCCGCCCCACACCACCTTTAACTGGGAGCGCTACGCTGCCGCGGGTTCTGGCGAAGCCAGAAAATGCGCCACCGCGTAAGTCCTGTCATGTTAGTGGACGCTCGTTGCTTCGTCAATGGCGCCTATACAACTGGGTTCAGGCAAGATTTGTCAGGAAACGACAGGGCTGTACCTCCGCTCCTCGCCGCCAATCCCGACCAGCGGCATACGCGCGGACGTGATGGACTTTGAATAAATATTCCGCTATCCGTTCGTCCGCCCGGCGGCTGAAGCCACGGGCTCCTGCTGCGAAGCCCGCCTTCGCGGGCTCCATTGGGCGATACCGGATTATTTTCTCAAAAATCATAACGTCCGCGCTGAGCGAACGAAGCCCCGCGTCAGCGGGGCTGGCTCCGGGCATGCGTCCACACCGGGGCGAGGGCGCGGCAGTGCTATGCGCGGCAACACCCTGCGCCCCCGGCCGTCTTCTTTGTGATCGAAGTCGCCGACACGTCGCGCGAATACGACCGGCGCGAAAAGCTGCCCCGCTACGCCGCAGCCGGGATACCGGAAGCCTGGTTGATCGATGTCGCCCAGGAGACCATCGAATAGCACCTCGATCCGCAGAACGGCCAATACACGCGGCTGCTGACGTTCCTCCCCGGCGATCGCATCACCTCTGCGACGCTGCCGATCGTGACGCTCGATGTTGCCGTGATCTTCGGGCGCTGATGCGCCTGCGCGACCGGCGGCGAACCTGATAGGAAGATCAATCGGATATTGGACAATCTCGTGATCGGCGTTGGCTGAGCCTGTCGAAGCCAACGCCAGTTGAGCACGTCGGAACCCACGCCAACCGCTCCATAGATTCACGTGTGATTGTCCCGGTTCAGGTTGATTTTCCCATGAGACAAACCGAAAGCCTCGTCAACAAGACGAGGCTTTCTGCTGCTGAATGCTACTGGATTGGGCGCTCCGCCCCGGTGATACGCCTGTTCAGTGCTTCGCTGCCGGCTTGGTTGGCGTGGTGTCAATGCCGAGCGCCGCGTAGAGCGGGCAGACGCCGAAAATTGCGGTGATCAGCAGAATGATCGCCACCACAGCGGCGAGCGTCTGCCAGAAGCCACTGAACAGCACGAATGTGGCAATGAGCAGGACAATACCGAGGATCGCCCGAATGCCACGATCAATCGGACCGACATTTTGACGGAACATCGTCGTTCCTCCTTTCAGCGCGTGACGTGGTTGATGATCGTTCCGTCGTATTAGACGCAGAGTATGTGAAAAAAGTTACAGGTGCGGGGTTAGGAGTTAGGAATTAGGAGTTAGGAATTAGAAGTTAGAAGTTAGAAGTTAGAGCCGCCTTCCACCTTCCCACGTTCAATGTTCAACCCCTCACATGCTCAGGGCATCGCCTTCAACCTGAAACCTTCCCACCTGCCACCTCTCACCTCTTGCCTCTTGCCTCTCACCTCTCACCTCTTGCCTCTCACCTCTTGCCTCACACCTCTTGCCTCTCACCTCACACCTCTCACCTCTCACCTCTCACCTCACTCAACGTTCAGCGCAACACGAGAATCGCCACGAGAATGATGGCCATAATCAGGATAATCGCGTACAGCGCGAGACGTTCGATGTCGTAGAGGGTGCTATCGCCCTTGAGGGTGTTATCGAAGCCGATGAACGCCAGGGTGCGCGGCTGGTCGCGGAAGCGGTAGTCAACCTCGGTCACCGGGACGCCGCGGATGGTCAGTTCAGCGGCGATGATGCGGGTATCGTCGCTGCAATTGCGCTGCGCCTCCTCGATGGTCTCCTTCAGCGGCGCAACCTGATACCAGTGCCCTTCGCGCAATGAGATCGGACCATCGAAGACCTTCAACGCTTTTGCCTGAAGCGTTGGCTTGTGCAGGCCGCTGAGGTCGTCTTCGTTGAAGTAGGCGCGTGCGTGGCGTGACCAGGTGAACACCTTCTCTTCCAGCAGTTGCCCGGTTCCCTCGCAGTGTTCGCACTCCTCGCGCCCGTAGCCGCGGCATGTGGGGCATTCTTCGGAGAGTTGTTCGACACGTGCGCTGCCGTCGGGTTCTTTCACCTTGCGCGTGCGCATGACCGCTCCCGATCCGCTGCACGTCCGGCAGGCAATGCGTCCCGCGCCGTGGCACTCCGGGCACCCGACCACGCGCTGCGATCCGGGGATAATGATCGGCTCAGGGTTGTGCGTGTCGAAAGGCGGCGCATCAGGAACCGGCGCTTCCCATACGCCAGTTTCGCGCGCGGGCGTCAGGGCGCCGCCGCGGTGCACACTCAGGCGCGTCTGGGGCGTCGTGCGCGTTTCATACGCCACACGCACCTCGTAGAAATAGAGGTTGTAACTGACGATCTGTTCCGGTTCGATCAGATGCCCCAACTGCGGGCGATGCGTCCAGTTCTGGCGGCTCCAGCGATCCAGCAGGCGCCGGATGGCATCGACCCGGTGGAGCGTATCGGCGCGGGTGCGGCTGCGCGCCACGAAATCGGCGTCGATCAGGGTTCCGAGCACGGTTTCGAGCGGGTTTTCGAGCCATTCGGCGATGGGTTCCCAGCGCGATTCCTCCATATCGACCGTCGCAGCGTCGATCTGCGGGCGCAACGCCTGCCGCAGGGCGGTGATCGCCTGACTGGCGTTGCTGTACCGTTGCGACGGTTGCTCCGCCATCAAACGCTGAATGACCCGGTCGGCGGCGGCGAGCGCCTCATCGCGCAACGCCAGCGACGGCGGGGCGCCGGTTGGCGGCGGCGCATTGCCGCTGAGCATATGGTAAAGCACAGCGCCAAGACCATAGAGATCGCCAGCTGGCGCTGGTTGACCGATGCGCAGCGTCTGCTCAGGCGCCGTGTATGGCGTGCGATAGTCCGTGTCGTCGATGCTCGACAGATCGGGCGTGTCCGGCGATGCCGCCAGACTCAGGTTGGTGAGAAACACCGTTCCGTGGGGGGTGATCAGGATATTTGCCGGCTGCACATCGCGGTGCACCACGTTCTGTGTGTGGAGATAATCGAGCACGCTCGCCAGTTGCGTGGCGATGCGCAGCGCCTCCACCGGATCGAGCGCGCCATTCGCCAGGACATCCTGAAGCGAGCGCGTATCGAGGTAGGGCGTCACCAGGTAATGCCCGATGCGGTCGTCGTGACCGGCGTCGATGACCGGCAGGAGGTTGGGATGGGTCAGATGGGCGGCGAGGCGGGCAGCCAGTTGAAAGCGGCTCGATGAAATCCAGTCGGTGCGGTGCAACACCGACACCAGCACCGGGCGGTCAAGCGTCAGGTGCGTGGCGCGGTAGACGACGGCGAGTTCGTCCTGCCCGATGCGTTGATCGAGACGATAGTTGCGCACCTCGCGGGCGGCGCCCGCCTGCGACGCCGGACCGGGCGAGTCGTTGCTGCCGGAGTGCGATTGTGCCCGTAGGGTTGCCATCGTTCGCCTTTGGCGCTAGACGCAGCATTCACACCATATGCGATGAGTATAACGCGGGGCGGGGCAGAGCGCAAACTGCTGCGCATGCACCGGGTGTCGTGCCAGAGACGTGTGTGTAGTATAGCATGTTTGTTCGGAAAATGCCAGCAGGGATTGCTGTGGATCGCCGGTTTTCTTCGCCTTTTTGAGGCGGTTGGGATCGCACAGCTGGTCACGTGGCATTGGACGGGAGCGCGCCCGTAATGGCACACGGATCAGCACGGATTGAGACGGATGGACACGGATTTTTTTTAACATCCGTGTCCATCCGTCGTATCCGTGAAAATCCGTGTCCTATTGCAGCAGGACGCGGATCGAGGCGGATTTCTTAACATCCGCGCCCATCCGTCGCACCCGTGAAAATCCGTGTCCTATTGTATCAGGACGCGGATCGAGGCGGATTTCTTAACATCCGCGCCCATCCGTCGCATCCGTGAAAATCCGCGTCCCATTCCAGCGCCATGCCCCGTCGTCGTGCAGCGGGATGCGCGCGTCACTGACCGGCGCGCCGTCGATGGTTAGTTCATAGCCGTCGCCGCTGCTCCGCTCAACGACGATGTGATACTCGCTCGAACCGCAGCGATACCACGCTTCATACCCCGACCAGTCAGGGGGCAGGCATGGGGTCAGGGTCAGGTGATCGCCGTGACGCTGGATGCCCAGGATGCGCTCGATGCCCAGGCGGTAGAACCACGCTGCCGAGCCGGTGTACCACGTCCAGCCGCCGCGCCCTCGATGCTGCGGCGCAGCGTAAATATCGGCGGCGATGACATACGGCTCGACCGCATACACGCGCCCGTTCTGCTGCGCGTGGCGCAGCGGGTTGAGCAGGCGCAGCAGTTCACCGGCGCGGGCGTGGTCGCCGAGCAGTGTCCATGCCCAGACAACCCAGACGGCGGCGTGGGTGTACTGCCCGCCGTTTTCGCGCACGCCGGGGACGTATCCTTTAACGTAGCCAGGGTTGCGCGGCGTCTGATCAAATGGCGGGGTGAACAGTTTGATAATGCCGGTTTTGCGGTCTACCAGGTGCGTATCAACCGCCTCCATCGCCTGCCGCGCGCGCGCTGGATCGGCAGTTCCGGCGATGACCGCCCACGACTGGCTCAATGAGTCGATGCGGCACTCCTCGTCGCGTGACGAACCGAGCGGCGTTCCGTCGTCGTAGAAGGCGCGCAGGTACCACTCGCCTTCCCAGGCGTGGCGATCCAGCGCCTCGCTGAGCCGGCGCGCCTCGGCGCGG